>JBLIRS010000249.1:0-5717 GCA_049472415.1 bacterium
TTTGGTTGGGGAATCACCATCTTGCTGAGTGGACCCAAACCGGAAACTGGCAGCCCAGTTTGAATTTATGGGGCGGGGTTCTGATCACGGCATTTTTCTGTGAATTTTGGAATTTTTGGTTATGCTGAGACGACATCAGCCAAACCAGTAAAGCTCCTGTGGGCGACTTTCACACCCCTTAGGGATTATTCAACGGAAGCGATGCAAGCATTCGCTGAAGAATTGAAGAAGAGGAGTGGCGGCAGAGTTGAGATTGAGCTCTCATTAGGCGGTGCTCTGGCACCGGCGCCGCAATTATATGATAAACTGGTTGCCGGTGCGTGTGATATGATATTTTTCCAGCCCTATTTAGTTACAGGAGTATTTCCCTACGCTGAAGTGGTAGCCCTTCCTTGTATCTTGCCGAAAGGTGAAGCGGGCACTAAAGCTATTGTATCTTTATTTAAAAAAGGTTACGCTGATAAGGCATGGGATAAAGTTAAGTTAATCTGGCCTCACATCGGGGGCGGTGCGGTAATATTTTGGCATGATAAACCAGTTACTACCATTGCAGACTTCTCAAGTAAAAAGATAAGAACTTTCAGCCCTCCACAAAGCGAAGCCATGTCATCTTTAGGCGCCGTGCCGGTAAATATGTCCGTGATGGAAGTTTATGGAGCAATGGAAAAGGGTACCATAAATGGACTGTGGGGCGGCTATATGGCAGTTATCCCATTTAAATTTCATGAAGTTACGAAATATGTTACAGAAATGAACATGGGTGCAGGTCTGCTTTGTGCCGCTATGAATCTAAACAGCTACAATAAATTACCTGAAGATATCCGGAAAATTATTGATGAAATGTCATATCCTAACGAGAAGTATTCGTTAGAAGCCGCTAAAAGAGCGGATGCTGAGGAAGTTATAGGGAGAAAAAAAATTACTGAGGCTGGTGGTCGGATAGACCAGTTAACAACGGAAGAATTAAACAAGATGGACCCGTTTTTCGCTCCTATCTGGACAAAATGGATAGCTGATAAGGAAGCCAAGGGGCTGAAGCCAAAAGAGATGCTTGCCGAATTCTATTCGAGTCTGAAAGCGGCTGGAGTAGAGAAGCCATTTATAGGGTACACACCTGGCAATTAAAACAGTGAAGCTTGATGCACTCATAAAAAGTCATCGAGATCGACGGCACAGTAAAAAGCTCCCGATGCATGGCATAAATAGAAGTATGCAGCAGTAATTCACACTGTTAAATCGGCGCAGCCGAAGTGAGTGTTTAACAGGGCGAAGATGATGCGCAACCGTGAATACGGACTTTTTACCATGCCGTCCGGTTTAATATATGCCCTTATAATAATGATTATGGTAGAACTCAAAATAAAAATTAATTGAGAGTCCTTCAGCACAAATGTTTGCCAATATATTAAAAGTACTCGATGTCGGGTTTAAGAATGTATTATCAATAGTGCATCGCATAAGTTGGATTATGCTCGCTCTATTAATGATTCTTGGCACTGCTGATGTCGTGGGCAGATATTTTCTCAACCGGCCGATAACCGGGGCACGGGAAGCCAGCTCTATCTTGGTAGTTGGGATAATCGTTTTAAGTTGGGCTTATGTACAATCAAAGAAGGGGCACTTAACTATAGATTTTGTTGTTTTTCAACTTCCTCGTCTTGTACAGGTAATATTGGAGATTATAGTATTGTTCATATCTCTGGCCGTTTTCGGTACAATCGTCTGGCAGTCAGGAAAGATAGCTATAAGAGGCTGGGAAGCTGGATACCTGGTGCCTACTATCCAGATACCTCTGGCCCCATTTCAACTATTGGTTACCTTCGGAGCTTTTATCCTTTGCCTTGAGTATATCTATGAAATAATTTCGCTTTTTTATGGGTTGAGCAAGAAAGGAGAATCAAGATAGGTTCTTTTGAGATTTGCATGATAAGTGTATTGGCTTGTTTCTTGCTCATGGCCATAGGACTGCCCATAGCTATTTCATTTGCCGTAATCGGTTTTTTTGGTATGGCATGGAGTAGAGGTATTAGCGCTGCATTAGAGACGCTGGGTTCTGCGCCTTATACCTGGGCAAGTATAGAATCTTTTGTTTGTCTTATTTTGTTTGTTCTCATGGGCATGTTTGCGTTCTTATCCGGAATAAGCAATGAACTTTTTGATGCCGCACGTAAGTGGTTTGCCAGACGTCAAGGAGGATTGGCTCAGGCAACCATATTAGCCTGTGCCGGTTTTGGTGCTTGTACCGGCTCCAGTATAGCCGGAGCCGCGACTATGGCAACCATAGCATATCCGGAAATGGAAAAATCTCACTACAGTCCGCGTTTGGCAACAGGTGCTATCGCTTCCGGTGGCACCCTAGGCATTCTTATTCCGCCGAGCAATGCTTTTATTATATATGGATTTCTCACACAAGTTTCTATAGCTGACCTCTTTCTAGCCGGCATTCTCCCAGGTCTATTGCTGACCGCTATTTTCATAATTGGAATAACCATAATGTGTAAATGGAATCCACAGTTAGGTCCCGGAGGCAAATCTTTTCCGATCAAGGAGAAACTGCTTGCACTCAAGGGCGCTGCGAGCATGCTGGCTCTTTTTCTATTTGTTATTGGAGGCTTATACTTTGGTATCTTTACCCCTACTGAGGCAGGGGCGATAGGGGCCTTCGGCGCTCTTGTTATTGCTATCGTAAGACGGCGAATGACAGTGGCGGGTTTTATCTCCGCCCTGAAGGATACGACACGCATTGCCTGTTTCGTTGTCACCCTTGCCATCGGGGCGATGATATTTAACACCTTTATTTCCACCATCGGCTTTACAACGGAATTTAGCCAATGGATGGAGGGTATTCATGCGTCGCGTGCGGTGATTATCGTGATTATCAGTTTTGTTTATATTATCCTTGGTATAATTATGGATGAATTAGCAATGATAATGCTTACCATACCTATCGTTGCGCCCGCTATGGCAGCAAGTGGAATTGACCTTATCTGGTTCGGAGTTTTAACAACCTTATTATCCCAGATGGCAACCATAACCCCGCCATTTGCCATGAACGTTTATGTAGTCCAGGCAGCAACCAAGGCCCGTCTCATAGATGTTTATTGGGGTATTCTGCCCTTTTTCTTCATGATGGCAATATGTATGATCTTTCTAATTGCCTTCCCGCAAATCAGCCTGTTTCTTCCTTCTATGATGAAACAATAAACAAAGAAAAGATTCTTAAAAGGTAATTCCGCTTCATTGCAACTGATAAATTAAAAAATATACCTTTTTGAAATAAAATCGTTTTTTAATCTTCTTCTTTACTCATTATTTAAGGCCTTCAGCTCTTTTACAGGGACAGCAAAAGGATAGTTTACCAGCAAACATTTTTCACCTGAAAAGCTATAATGGAGCCCACTTCAATTGATTGCATTAATACGGATAAAGGAATGACAGGGTTAAAAACAGGCAACCCGTACTACTGGACAGGGAAAGTATTGTTAAGATACATTCTTTTCCAGATTCCCGGTCTTTTAGCCCTTATCCTGATATTGACAGTAATCAAACATTGGATAAACATCCCTGTGTGGTATATATATATTATCATAGCCGTCTGGGTAATAAAAGATATCATCCTTTTTCCCTTTGTCTGGAAGGCCTACGACACCCGCTCACGGGATAACTCGCTAAAGATGGTGGGGGAAAAAGGGATCGCGCAGCAACTTCTGGACCCTTCAGGCTACGCACTTGTCCGCGGGGAACTGTGGAAGGCCGAGGTGGCGAAGGGCAGCCCCCCGATTAAGAAGGGCGCCTCTTTAAAGGTCAGAGAAATACGCGGACTGAGCCTCATTGTCGAGGAAGAATCCGACACAACTTTATAACTTTGCATTAGATAAAAGGGAACAAATTGAATAACAGATTTTTCAAATTAAGCGCCAAGGAAGTAAAACAGGTGGCATGGAACCTTGCCCTCATCACAGTGGGAAGTATCATCTGCTGTATCTCTGTGAACGGGATACTTATTCCTCAGGAATTTTTCGGAGCAGGATTTACGGGCCTGGCTTTGGTTATCCACTATCTGATTCCTTCTCTTTCGGTATACATCCTTTACTTTATACTCAACATCCCGCTATTTGCCCTTGGATGGATACACGTGGGTCGCCGGTTCTTTCTTTACAGCATCATCGGGATGATCATATTCTCATTAGCCCTGGCCTGGACAAAATTATCCATTCCCGTCAACGACAAGCTGCTGGCTTCCATCCTTGCAGGTATTATCATGGGAGTAGGCTCCGGGATCATTCTCAGGTCCGTCGGTTCAGCCGGAGGAATGGATATTCTCTCGGTACTTCTCCTGAAGCGATTTTCCATTCGCCTGGGAACGACGATCCTTTTCTTCAATGCCGCAATTCTCGTAGCAGGCGCTTTTCTTTTTTCTCTGGATAGGGCTCTCTACACTCTGATATATGTCTATGTGAATTCTTTTGTCGTGAATCTTGTAGTAACAGGGCTTAGCCAGAGAAAATCCGTATTCATAATTTCTCCTGACTGGGAAAAAATTTCCACGGAAATTATCGCGAAGATCAATAGAGGGGTTACAATTCTTGATGGTCACGGGGGTTTCAGCGGAAGAGAAGTGAAGATTATTTACACGGTGACTACGTTTCAGGATATCCCCCGAGTCAAGTCCCTGGCAAGGAAAATCGATCCCAACGTGTTTATGGTTGTATCGGACACACTGGAAGTTATGGGCACCCGTATAGGAAACCAGCCGCACTGGTAAAAGGTTGAGGATATGAGGTTATATCCACTTCAATAACCTAATGGCAATAATATCGAGAAACATGTGCCTCGACCCGGAACGCTATCAACATCTATTCGACCACCATGTTCCTTAACGATCATCTTGGTGATAGAAAGGCCCAGACCCGTTCCTTGTGATTTTGTAGTAAAAAATAATGAACGATCCTGTCCCATTGCACTAATTATGTGCGGCAGACATGTAAAGGAAACCAGTAATGAAAATCCAATTCCTCTACTTCTGCCAAACCAGAGAGCGCCAAGGGTAATCGGGACATAATAAAATCGTGTCACAAGCTCCAGTAAAACAGACTGGCGAACGGGAATAATATAATAAATCACTGAGATCATGATCATTAATATAATATTCAAGTTGATTTTTTTTGGTTTATTCATTGTGTTTTTGTTTTAATGCAAGCTGTGAATATCTTGCCGTGTAAAAGGTGTGAAAGCGGTATAACGGGCAACTTGTCTTTCGGCAAGCAAACGGGTTAAAATCTCAACTCTTCTGTTTGCTTTCATATGGTTTATCAATCCTGATGAAAGGGGACTTTTTAAGGAGACAAACAATCCCATCTGAATATCTTGATCTAAATTCCTTAATATTTCCGTTCTCAGTTTCGGTTCGATAATAAGAAGAACTTTCAATAATTCATCCGGATAAAGTGCTCCCAGGAATTCTGCAACTGTTTCAGGTTCCAGAGATAAACAAAAATCCTTTAATGTCTCATAATCATTTTTTTCAAGAAGATCCCTTAATTCAGGAGCCAAAAGTGTATTTATCATCGTTCACTTCCTCCTTTCGATTCATGTTCAACTAATTGAGATCCACCTCAGCGAGCTGAGTGTTATCAGACCGGAACCAATTCAAAACCATCACCCCTCCATCAAAATATTTTCCATTTTTTATACCGGGATGCCTTATGGCTCCCCAT
>JBLIRS010000025.1:0-17338 GCA_049472415.1 bacterium
ATCCATGGATAAATTTTCAAAAGGTGTTGTAACCTTCACCACAAGCTTACCGGACGTCACGGCATCTTTGGTCGGCAGAATTGTAGCCGTATATAAGGTTGGTCCGGGCAGGTTTGTATTCCCAATATTAAATTCCATGGATTTTGAGTCGTCAACAAATTTGCCGTTTGTAAGTATCAACTCAACTTTTGTTTTATACGGCATTGGATTATTATTGATATCGGCAATAGTAATTAAAACTGTCTGCGCCTCTTCCCCTGTTAAATCCACCGGGTCCGGATAGAAATTTATGGTTGCGAAACTCCCCGACATAAGGAGGGTTATGGATGCATGGACATAGACCAATTCTTTGGTACATGCCCCGGCAGCCTCCGCAGCATCTGAACATAGGGTGCCATTATAAATACCATTGGGTTCACCGTCGAATTCCCCGTTAGTATTATAGTCCCAATACCATTCCCCCTCATCATGGATACCGTTTTGATTATCATCCCGAAAAGGTTCGGCTAAGTCATTTGTTAACGGTTCATTCGCGTCATAAAGCCCGTTACTGTTCAGGTCTTTAAAGCTCTCTTCACCGATACAGAAGGCCAGTACCTGTGATAGACCGTCAGGGGGCCTGGGGTTTGCGCTGTGCCATTTTACCTCGCAGACCCCGTCTTTTACTGGTGAGGAGTCAATAATTGCGCCCCCTTCAGTGGTGAAATAAACAACGGTTCCGTCAGGCACGAAGTTATTAAATATATCGGCGGCCAGAAATAATATTGGGACTTCCACATTATCGTAGCCCCAGCTTTCTGAATTATATGTTTCTGCGCTTATGGATATGCTGTCTGCGTCTGGTAGCCCGGTACTTACAACAAGCAAATCCGAAACTGTCCTGATGGAGGGATCTTTTGCCAGGAATGCATGAACCCTTACATGGGTGGGCATATTGCCGGCATTAACAGTAACCTGAACCGTTCCCAGGGCGTTTGATACAGCGCTTGTGCTCGACAGTGAAAGACCGCCGATTTCCGTGGAAAGATCAAAGTTGACAGTCTGATTGGAAACCGGAGTATCATATTCGTCAACAACCTTAAAAATAAGGACCGATGTCTCTTTGCGGGGCGGACCTCCTGTGCCCTTGAGCGCGATGGTCTGGGGAGAGGCAGAGATGAAGTCAATGGAAGAAGCATTTCCTTCCTCCCAGTCTTTCAGGACTTCGGCTTTCATTAAGGATAAAGATTTATAAACATAAACCAGTTCTTTGGAACATAAGCCCTGAGCCTCCGCATCATCAGAACATAATGTGCCGTTGTATATTCCGTTAGATTCCCCGTCAAATATCCCATTATTATTAGAGTCCCAATACCATTCCCCATAATCATAAACACCGTTTTCATTAGCATCCAGGAAGGGTTCGGCCAAATCTTTTACTAATGGTTCATTTGCGTCATAGAGCCCGTTACTGTTCAGGTCTTTAAAGCTCTCTTCACCGATACAAAATGCCAGAATCGTTATGGTGTCATCGTCAGGTACTGGATTCCCGCTTATCCATGATACTGTGCTGCTACCTTTAATAGTTGGTGCGAAAGCATCTATGGAACCTCCTTCCGTGGTAAAATAAACAATAGTTCCGTCAGGCACGAAATTATTGAAGTGGTCAGCGGCATGAAATTCGATAGCATACAAATTGTCGAATGTCCATTTATTATCTACAATATCCACAATTTTTAAATTTATACTGTCCTGATCGGGAAGCCCGGTGCTTACAACAAGTTCGTCCGAGGCTACCCTGATGGAAGGATTACTCTTCAGGATTGCAGTCACTCTTATATGGGTGGGCATATTGCCTGCATTCACGGTAACCCGGACCAGCCCATCAGGATTTGATTCAGCGCTTTCATTAGATAAAAAAAGCCCGCCTACCTGCTTGGAAAGTTCGAAGTTTACAATTTGATTCGGGACAGGATTGCCATATACATCAATAACCTTAAAGTAAAGGACAGATGTTTCGGACCTGGGCGGACCTCCTGTATCCTTAAGGGCTATGGTCTGGGGAGAGGCGGATATGAAATCGATGGACATGGCTTCTCCGACAAAAAGCTCAACCGAAACCACTTTAATGGAAGGATCGCTATCCAGGATTGCGGTAACACTTACAGGGGTAGACACAATACCTGCATTCACAGTCACCCGAACATGTCCATTAGGATCTGATTCAGCGCTTTCATTGGATAAATAAAGCCCGCCGGCATTCGTGGAAAGTTCGAAATTAACAGTCTGATCAGCAACCGGATCGCCATATCCATCAACCACTTTAAATACAATGATTGATGTTTCATTGCCTCCTGTGCCCTTAAGCGCCATGTTCTGGAGAGTAGTAGAAATGAAGGCAATAGAAGCGGGTTCTCCTGCAAAGAGCTCTGCTACAAAAAGCGCATCCGAATCTACAGTAATGGAAGGATCACTATCCAATGTTGCGGTAACTCTTACAGAGGTAGACACATTGCCCGCGTTCACAGTCACTTGAACCAATCCCGCGTAATCTGACAAATCATTCTGATGAGATAAAGAAAGCCCGCCGGCCTCCGTAGAAAGTTCGAAGTTGATAGTCCGATTAGAAACCGGATTGTTATTTACATCAACCACCTTGAATACAACGACTGATGATTCAAGCCCCCCTGTGTCTTTAAGCGCAATGGTCTGGGGAGTGGCAGAGATAAAAGCAATAGAATGAACTTCTACGGTCCCATTTTCCACTCCGGAATCTTCTTTAGGAACATTAAAACTCGATCCCCCTCCGCCGCATCCAATGATGAGCAAACTGCTCAGCAAAAAAACCGTAACCGTGACTGATACCCACTTCATAATTAAAGCCCTCCATCATGAAAATCCAAATAGTTCTTCATTTTTTAACTTTTCATCCTGTATTTTTTTATTTGTTTAGTTATAATTAGTTATAATGATAAGAGAAACCGATTAATACATGATGGGTATTTACCTCGGTTTCTATCTTAACGCTGTTACCACTATCATCATCGTTTTTAAAATCGGGCTTAAAATCCGTGTATCTGTATTCACAGAATAATGAAATGTTTTCACTAATCATTTTTTCAATCCCTGCACGCATATCTAAACCAATATCAACTGCCCGTTCTGAATACTTCCCGGACCCGGAAAACAAGCTATAATCAACCTTGATACTGGAAAGGAAGAGGCCCGGTCCAATACCGCCATACAGAAGTAATTCTCCTGCGGAATAATTATCCTTTTTCAATAGCGGCAACCGGAACATGAGCATACTGGAGACAGGGGTTATTCTAAGGTGCCCATAGTCAAAACCATCTTTTTGAATATCATGCTTGAAATGGCTTGCTTCCACAGCGACTCCTGCCCACCTGAAACCCTTAAACCAATACCCAAGGCGATATCCGATGGTAAAAGAATTGCCAAGGTCTACTCTTTCGATACTTTTTCCGGCCGGGGCTAAAGCGGTTAAATTTTCGTATGAACCTGACGCCAAGCCTGCGTGCAGATCGACAAAAACCTCAGCGGCGGCTAATTGAATATTAAAAGATAGTACGCCCAATGCTAAGATAATGACAAATAGTTTTGATTTTAACAGCTTCATTTTTTTGTTTCTCCTTAGTCCGCTAAACCATTACCAAAATAGCCACTCCAGGCCAAATCCAATGTTTTTTCGTTAATCTCTATTGGTTCTCTTTGAAAACGGCAAATGTCCACGACCCTCTCAATCAAATCACGCGGCTCACAACAGCGTAATGAACGTTTCTCTGCATGGTAACGGGCCAGTAAATGCTCAATAAGTTCCGTTTGTACAGCGAGGTTATAGCCAGCGGCATATCGTCTGAAGATTTCAGCGTAGCGTTCTGGCGACGGGTCCTTTAACTGGAGCCGGTAGCCTATCCGGCGCAGGAATGCCGGCATCATTACTTCTTTTGGATTCAGGTTGGTGGATATTATTAACATCTGGCGAAAAGGGACTTCCAGTTGCTGGCCGGTTTGCAGGGTCAGATAGTCTACCTGACGTTCCAGGGGAAGTATCCACCGGCTCAACAGTTTATATGGCTCCACGTGCTGGCAGCCGAAGTCATCCAGGAGAAAGATCCCTCCATTTGCCTTAAAGTGCAGGGGTGCTTCATAATAACCCAAACTGGGAACGTACATCAGATCCAATGCTTCAAGGGTTAATTCCCCACCCACTACAACAAATGGAATCCTTATACGAATCCATCGATGGTCGATTTTTCGTGCCATATCTTCCTGAAGCTCGACCGGAACGGCTTTATGACATTGCAGATC
Organism: bacterium; assembly: GCA_049472415.1. Classification (GTDB taxonomy): domain Bacteria; phylum SZUA-182; class SZUA-182; order DTGQ01; family JAFGSM01; genus JBLIRM01. The sequence goes on from JBLIRS010000025.1 coordinate 4,309, forward strand.
AAAGATGCGTATGATGTGATTATCAATACAAATGCAATAAGGTATCCACAAATGGCCTTCCATTGCATTGTGAAGCAGGTGCCCCAACATTGTTTTGCCGTTGCCCGGCGGTCCGTATATGAAAAGGGTACGGCGCGAAATCAATGCAAGGCCTGCAAGATGGAGATCATCTTTTGGCATTACCATTCCCGAAATGGCCGCCTTAACCTTTTCCGGGGTAGGTTCCGGAAGATGTTGAAACTGCCACTCCAGGTTTGTAGTATAATCGGCTAATGATACCGGTGCGGGTCCCACATAACCGGAAATTTCCAGTAATCGCGCTGCCCGCTCACGTCCGCGGTCCGTTATTGTAAACCTGTAATTGAAGGGGTCGGGCTGACCAAGGATTTCCAGCAGGCCGTCTTTTTGAAGCTGTTCAAGTAAAACCGAAATAATGTGTAAAGGGATACATAACTTCTCTGCGGCATAACGGGTGGTGAATTTGGGCAGCATATATGCCAGTTTGAGAATGAGGTTCGACAAAACCTCCGGGCTCACACCCATATCATCTATATTTTTGGGCGCAACCGGGATGCGGCTTCCTTCAATCTCAATGAATTTTCCATTTTTAACAGGCTTCTGGAGACCTTTCTTCACATTATTATAAATGGTGTCATAAGTTAATCTCATCGGTCTGAAATCGCCTCCATATGATAAGAGTTAATATAAGATATCAATCTTGCTGAATATATCTCTAAAAAGTTTTCAGCCTTAATGAATTCTATGTTTATTATTCGAAATCGAATAATTTTAAACCATCTCTTTGTGGCTCAGGATATAGTAATTCCTTTGCTTTTTTTAATTTTTCGTTTGCCTCTGCATAAAAATTCGGCTTGATCTCGATGGCCTTTTTAAATGCCTGGATCGCTTCTTTATATCTTCCGTCCTGCATATACATATATCCTATATTGTTATATGCGGATGCCTCGTCCCCACCCTTTTTAAAGGCTTCGAAGGCCTCTCCGTATCTTCCCAGCCTGGATAAGGACAAACCCAGGTTATTATAGGTTATAGGATTTACCGGTTTCATTTTTGATGCTTTAATCAAAGCATTCACAGATTTTTTATACTCCCCTTTTAAATAGTAAGACATTCCTAAATTAGTATATAATACCCCGGATATCGGTTTGATGGCGATTGCTTTACTGTACTCGCTAATAGCGGCATCAAACTGTTTTTGAAAATCGTAAATCACACCAAGGAACATGTGCGCCTGCCACAAATCCGGATTAATATTTAAGGCCTTCTTGAAATTTTCTTTTGATTTATCAAATTCATCTCCGGCGAAAAACGCCCGGCCTTTTCCATCATAGGCTAGAGCGTTATTAACATCATTTTCCAGGATCTTTTCAAATTCTTTCAGCCCGTCGTCAATCATTCCTTTGTTTACGAGAAGAAGGCCTATCTTGTAACGTATACCATTCTGCTCAGGATCAATAAATAGAGCCTTATTATATTGAACGAAAGCCTTCTGAATATCGCCTTGCCTGATATAGCGATCCCCTTGTTTTTCATAAGATTTACACATTTCCGGATCTTTTTCAGAGGTTTCATCATCCTGTATCATAGCAGCCTTCGGGCTCTTTAATTTTGATATAGATTGATATTCATTTTTAAGAAAAACCCTTTGATTGCTTGCCAGAGAAGATTTCTCCTCCTGCATCGCGGAAGCTTTCGGCCTTTGTAAATCTGATATGGCGTCATACTCACTTCTAAGAAACACATTTCGATTTCTTGCAGGATAAGTTTTCTTTTCCGGCACAGGAGAAGCTTTTTTCTCCGGCACAGGAGAAGTTTTCTTCTCCGGCAATATAGAATTCTTTGGCCTTTGTAAATCTGATATGGTTTCATATTCATTTCTAAGAAACACGTTTCGATTGGCTGCGGGAGAAGTACATCCAAACATCCCAATGAGAAAGGTGAATACGAGAAAATAATAAAAAAATCGGAAACCTGAAAACCTCATATTCATATTCGAAAGCATCACTTTTGTCCTCCAAGCTTTTGGAAATTTTTAATATGTCGAACAGATATCAATCATCCGGCAATTCTCATAAATACCTCTGACTAAAACACAGAGATTTTTATTGGCACAAAACCTTTTTCTTGAATTTGGACCAGGGTAACCTCCTTTTTTGACTCCCCGGAAGGGAGTATGGTTGTTTTGCCCGAAACGCCGGGAAAATTTCGAATCTGATAAAGATTGTCTCTAGTCATGTCCCATGAGGCGTCTCCCCCGTTACTTGCCTCTAAAAGCATATTTGTAACATCATATGATAAGGCTGAGATAAGTTTTGGTGATTCACCATACCGTTCCTGAAAACTTGAGCAAAATAATCTAGCCCCTGGATTATTACTTTCAGGATAAAAATCGACACTTACAATGGCCCCGTCTATATAAATCTCGTCCTCATTTATCGCCTTCTCGTCATACCAGAGATTGCTGCCCAAAAGTTGTATGGGTTTTTTTTCCTCTTCCTCTTCGTATTCCTCTTCCTCCGGCCTGTAGAACCTCATTTGACTGGCTATTAAGGTCGCTTTCTCATAAAAGTCCGGAAGAAAAAGGGCATCGGGTCTTACCTGGTTGATTTTAAGTAGCTGTTCTTTAAAATCCGTATCATTCTGGTCATAATATTCCATAATCTCGACACTGCCCCCCAGGGTTTCAATTTTGTGGGCAAAGAGGTTCATCATGTCCTGACCGTAAGGATTTTGGGGAGAAAATATGCCAAATCTAAAAAGGCCCATTTCTTTGATCGCATAATTTGCCAGTGCATCGACCTGATCATAATTGGTCAAACAATTTCTAAAAATATAGCTCCCGGCATCAGTGATACCTTTTCCTGAAGCGGTCGGAGTGAAAAGAGGGATTCCGATTTGCTCGGCGATACCTGCCGCTGCTATGGTTGTTGAAGTGAGAAGTGGCCCGATAATGGCGGCCACCTTTTCTTCATTTGCCAGAAACTCTACCCCTTTGCGGGCCTTAGCGGGAATTCCTTCGGAATCAAAAAGCACCATGTCAAGCAGATCGCCATGCTGCTTATTATATTCATCCATAGCCATATTGATCCCTCTGACTATCATTTCCCCATATTCGGATAATGGCCCGCTAAGGGGGGCGATACACCCAAACCTTCCTCTTTTTGGCTCCATCTCAGGTCTCTCAGGATATGGCCCGCTAAATTCAACAGGTTTTGGAGTCTCTTCTGTTTCTTGTTCCGGGTTAATATATTCTGATGTGTCAGGAAGAATTTGAGACATTTCTATTCCCATCCGTGAAGATGCAAAAGAGGGATTCAGATTTAATGCCTTGGCATAATATCTTTCAGCTTCATCAAGCATATCTTTCTCATAATAAATAGCAGCCATTTGATAATATGCCCAAGCCTCATCCCCTGCCAGCCTGAATTCCTCCATGGCCTGATCGAACTGCCCTTTTAGGGCGTAAACCATACCAAGATTTTTGTGGATGCGGATATCATCCTTGTTCAAGAGGATGGCCTTCTTGAACATATGGATGGCCTCATCATAACGACCCTGTAACATATATGAAAAACCCAGGTTGTTATGGACATGATATGAATCGGGATTCAGCAGGATTGCTTTTTTATAAGAGATGACCGCCTGTGAAAAATTTTTAAGCCTGTCATAAGAAATTCCCATTTTATTATAGGCTTCAGCATAATCAGGATTTATAAAAATCACCTTTTTAAGCTCTTTTATGGCTCTTTTATCCATGCCTCTTTCCTGATAATAGACGGCGAGCCGGAAGTGCGAATCAGGATTGCCTCTAAGGAGTTCACGCTTGTTTACAGTTTTTTGTAATCCATTTTCCGGAAAATGTTGGATCTCCCAGGGGTTGAGAAAGGAGTCATTATTTTTAATTGTTGAGCAGGAGATCAAAAAAAAACAGAAAGGGATAAAAAAGATATATGACAGGTTTGTTTTTTTTGCCTTTATTGTATGCATCTAAATCATCCACCGAATTTTAATCTAAATACTTGTATTAAAGCTGGTCCTAAGATCGCCACGAAAAGAGAAGGAAATATAAAGAAAATCAGGGGGAATAGTAACTTCACCGCAATCTTTGCGGCCATCTCTTCCGCCTTCAGAAATCTTTTTGTTCTCATGGTATCTGAATAAACCCTCAATGCCTTGGCCACACTCGTGCCAAATTTTTCTGTTTGGATCAATAATGTTACCAGACTTTTGACATCATCCAGATCGATCCTGACTGCCAAATTTTTTAGGGCTTCCCGCCTTGATTTCCCGGCCTTCAATTCCCAGTTGAGTATCTGTAACTCCTCGCTAATCTCCTTGTAGCTAAGTTTAAGTTCCTCTGCAATACGATATATAGCCGAATTTAAGCCCACGCCTGCTTCTACACATACAACGAGCATGTCAAGCATGTCGGGGAACCCTTTAAATATTTTTTCCTTCCTTTTGGCGGTCTTTATCCGAATCCATATCACAGGAATGTAAAAACCAATCATGGCAAGAACAAATAGTATCATTAAGAGGTATGAGGGATTCATCACTTTTATGCCTGGAACAAAGAACCTGAGGGAAAAAAAAGCCGCCGGCAACAATATAGTAAGAAGCGCCTTGATGCCAAGGTAAATAGTAATTGTATTCTTGCCCCGGTAACCCGCGCGTAAAAAGGTTTTCTGCAAATGAGACAGCTCATTTTTGTCCTTGGGTTTTGAAAGATTGCCGGCAACAAACATAATCTTCAGAAAGTATCTTTTTAAGATCTTTTGGGAAATTTGTTTCATGGTCTTATCTGTTTCGGAAGAATTTGCAGCCTTTTCCCAGACGTCCGTGCTTTCGTTCTTTTTGATTTTTTCTACGAATTTACGGTGCTCTTTGGAATATAAAATATAAGAAAAGACACCTATTAAAAGAAACAATATCCCCAAAAATACTAAAAGGGATAGTAAGACAGGTGTGTCAATCATGGAGTTACACCTCTATATTAATTATTTTTTTCATAAACAATACCCCTATTACCATCATGACAATACAGATCAAAACCAGTGTCTTGCCGATGGGATCTGTTACTAATATCCTGACATATTTTGGATTAATGACTGATATGGCAAGGGCAATAAAAAAGGGCAGCGCTATTAGTATGATAGCCGATAATTTCCCCTCAGCCGCCAATGCCCTGATTTTGTTGCGCAATTTAAACCTTTCCCGAATGATGTAACTGATATTTTCTAAAATTTCAGCCAGATTACCTCCGCTCTGTCTTTGGATAATTATGGAAATAGCGAATAACTTAAGATCAGGGCATTCGACACGCTTGCTGAGGCTTTTCAAGGCGTCCTGAAAACTGACTCCATAATTCATTTGATTGACAGTGGTCTCGAATTCACCGCCAAGAGGATCATCAAACTCCTGGGCCACGATTTGCATCCCCTGTGAAAAGGCATGCCCCGCCCTTAAAGCCCTTGCTATCATATCCAGCGCGTCAGGGAACTGGAACTCAAACTTTCGCATCCTTCGCTTCCTTTTACTGGAAATATAAAAAAAAGGCGTTACACCCGCCAATGAGGCAATAGAGACTGCGAGGATATAGTTTTTACTCAACTTCAGAACCACAATAAATAGTAAAAGGGCCGGGATAATTGAAAGCATAATAAAAACCGACAAAGGAAAAGTGACATCCGCCTGTTGTAAATAAAGATCGATCTTTTTCATTATGGAGGAATGTGCCTGGATACTCAGAAGTCCCTTATTAAGCCACGGAATATTGCTCAGTGAACGTTTTCGCACGATATTTACAATCTCTTTCCTATAGGCTTCGGCTGAAAGTGACCTGAGCACCTTCCGGATCCTCTTTACCTCCGGATTGGCCCGTATCCTTAAGATCAAGCTGAAAGCCTGGATGGTAAGTATCACCAGGATAAAAATAAAAATAATGATTACCACGTCCATATTATTTTTATACCTTAGATTTCGAATGATTTCTCAAAGATATCGTACGGGATAGGGACGCCGTAGGCCTCAAATTTATCCATAAACTTCGGGATAATCCCGCTCATCTTAAACTTTCCCTTTACCTTGCCCTTGTCGTCTATACCGGTTTGATGAAATGAAAAGATTTCCTGCATGGTTATAATATCCCCTTCCATTCCGGTAACCTCCTGCAGGCTTACGACCTTTCTGCTCCCGTCGAAAAGCCGGTCGCTATGAATAATGACATCTATGGCAGAGCTTATATATCTCCGGGCTGCCTCATGCGGGATGTTAACTCCGGACATGGACATAAGCGTTTCCACTCTTATCAAAGCATCGCGGGGGGAATTGGCATGAATGGTAGTCAGCGATCCGTCATGACCGGTATTCATTGCCTGAAGCATATCTATAACCTCCGAGCCCCTGACCTCACCGACTATAATGCGGTCCGGTCTCATTCTCAGGCTGTTTTTTACCAGGTCTCTGGCGGAAATCGCACCTTTCCCCTCGATATTCGGGGGCCTGGTTTCTAAGCGGACCACATGATCCTGTTTAAGCTGAAGCTCGGCGGAATCCTCGATAGTAACGATCCTCTCGTCTTCCGGGACAAAACGGGAAAGCACGTTTAACAAGGTGGTTTTTCCGCTTCCGGTTCCTCCTGAAATCAATACATTCAGCGCCACCTTTACTATTCCCCTCATGAGTTCCCCAACTTCGGGGATCAAGGTCTTTAAGTTAACCAGGTCCTCCAATTCCAAACGCTCGATTGAAAAACGTCTTATGGACATCGAAGGTCCGTCTACGGCAATAGGAGGTATGATCGCGTTGACACGCGAACCATCTGCAAGCCTGGCATCAACCATTGGGCAGGTTTCATCAATCCTGCGCCCGACGGCGGAAACAATTTTATCGATAACGTTCATCAGGTGGGCATCGTCTTTGAACCTTGCATCCGTGGGCTCGAGTTTTCCGAATCTTTCCACAAATATCTGTTTATATGTATTTACAAGAATATCCGAAACCGCGGGATCACGCATAAATGGCTCTAAAGGTCCGAGTCCAAGCACCTCGTCCTGAATTTCTTGATGAAACCTCTCTTTTTCTTCCAGATTAAGGGGCAGACTGAATTCTTCCTGCAGTAAGATCCTTTCTGTGAGGTCTCTTATTTGATGTTTGAGTTCGGGTTTATCCAGAGAATCAATGAGTGACAGATCCAATATATCCAATAATTGATTATAAACCTTAAACTTCATCTCAGTGTATTCATTCGTTTTTAATAACGAGCTTAATCCTTCTTCTTTTAGTTCCATATTCTAATTTTCTCCCTTATTCGGTTTTTAAGGCTTGATAAATTTGAAAAAAATCATCATCTAACTATTACAAGTTTTAAAAGTAATGTCAGCAGCTTGAGGCCCAGAAACCTCTTCTTTTTTTTAGGACCCTTCCCTGCAATGATGGCTGATAACTCCTTGAAACTCTGAGATATCTTCGCTTTACGATCCAGGACATTAAGGGGCTTCCCCTGATTTATAGCGCTCATAGTTAACTGGTAATCATCGGGGATTTCAAAAAGAAATTTTTTATTTATGCTCTCTTCTGCCTCTTTTATTGTAATAAAGGAATTTTTCTGATATCCGTTAACAATTATATGAATGTTTTTTTCCGGCGGATAGCCGATATTGTGAAAGATGTCCATCTTTTTTTTCACATTAATAAGGCATGGAAGGCTTAACCCGGCAACAAGAAGAAGTGTGTCTGATAATTTTAAGACCTCCCTGTGAATCCCATCAAGGAATTGTCCGCTGTCTATGACAATAAAATCAAACATGGTGTGCATTAATTTCAGAATCATATTTATGGCCTGTGGGGTTGCAGGATAGTCCTCTGTCAATTTGCCTGAGGATGAGAGCACTTGAACACCTGAAGAATGTCTGAAAAGAACGCTTTCCAGATACGTGGTATCCAAACGAGAGACATCCTTAACAATGTTCGTCCAGTTGAAGTTTGTCTTTATGCCTAAAAATACAGGTACTTCTCCAAAATTATGATTCAGGTCTATAAGGGCCACTGATTCGACATCTTCCAGTTTGATAAGAGATGTAGCCAGATTTACAGCAACGGTGGTTGTCCCTACACCACCTTTGCCTCCCATCACATCGATTATCTTGGCTTTTTTAACCGGGCCCTTTGTTGACTCATGAGATTCCTTCTGTTCTATAAATCTTAAAAGGGCGTCCTTTACCTCCTCCTTTTGAATCGGCTGGGGAAAAAATTCCTTGATCCCTGTTCTTAAGGCTTTAATAAGGATTTCAGGGTTCGTGTTCCTGGAGGTCAAAAATATCTCCCTGGTTCTTTTCGAATCCTGAATTTCTTTGATAAGCTCAAAATCCCTTTCAAGGTCATTTCCCATTTCCATTATTAAAAGGTCACAGGATTTCGAGTCCTTGGGCAGCAAATGAAAACCCTTTACAGAATGAATAATCTCTTCTAATTCATCACCTACTTTTTGGGTTAAAATCTGTAACCTCACTGAAAAGGTATGGCCAGACATCTTTCACATCTTCCCCTTTGCTCTTTTATATTTGAATATAAGTGTTTCCTCTGTCAGATTTTTTTGAAATATCTTTCTCTTTCTTACTGTTTCCATTTGTGCTTCCCCGTTTGTCTGAATATTATTTTGTAAGTTGTGCAGAGGTCTTTGTAATTTTCTCAAAACTCTTCCGATAGTTTTTAATATTTTCCAGGGCCACATAGCTGTCCAATCCGGTAACAGGCTCAAGTGATTTTTCAGCTTCAGGGTTTAAGGTCTGGTTAAATTTAGAAAGAAAAAAAGATGTTCCGTAATTCATTTCCAACCGGCTGGGTCTGCTTGCACAGCCTGCTGAAAATAGAACCCAGATCATCACTATCAGCAAAACGGTGTAATTCCTTATCATAATCTCCCTCCTGTGTCCTTGATTAATTATGGTATTATATGCCCAAAATCTCCTTCCAGTCCGTTTTCATCATTCAAAGGCGATGGTAACTCCGTAAAACTTAAAGAGGATGCCTTCCTGTTCCCTTCCATATTTCCTAAAAGATAAAATTCAAAATCATCCGGTTCAATATATTCGTCTGTGGGCAATGTCTGTTTAGCCATATCAACAGGCTTTACAAGGTGAGGGGTGACTATGATAACCAGTTCCGTCTCGTTTTTTTGAAAGGAGCTGCTCCTGAATAGTGAACCAAGGATCGGTATATCGCCTAACATTGGGAATTTCCGGACATATTCCCGTATATTATCATTAAGCAGCCCCGCAATGACAAAGCTCTGTCCATCATTCAATTCGATTGCTGTTGATACTCGTCTTACAGACAGGGAAGGTATTATAAAACCTCCAAATGATACGGCATTTGAGAAGTCGAGATTAGAAACCTCGGGAGATACCTCCATATATATGTTATTGTTTTCAAGGACTATTGGTGTAAAATTGAGTCCTACGCCAAATGGCTTATATTCTATAGTAATCGAACCCCTTCCCGATTCCTGTGGAACCGGGATAGGGAACTCGCCTCCTGCCAGAAATTTTGCATTTTTACCACTTAATGTAATGAGAGTGGGTTCTGCCAGGATCTTTAATAGGCCTTGATCTTTTAAGAGATCGAAAAAGACCAGCCACGAATTATTGCCTTCCAGGAACCGAAAGATCATGTTTATATTACTCGAAATACCCACAGATGGGATGCCTACATCAGAGACATCCAGAAACGATAAATTGTCAAGGGTGTTTATCCAATATTCCCCGCTGCTTGCATTCATAACGTTAAAGTTGACACCTAATTTTTTGATAAGGCTCCGGGCTATCTCTGACACCTGAACCTCAAGCATAACCTGGTGAACACCCCTTACCTCGAGAAAATTGTTAATTTTGGGGTTTCCATCTTTATCTTTAGGGGCATAGGTCTGTGCCAGAGCTACTACATCGGAAAGGTCGTCGGCACTTGAAACAGACCCCGTAAGGCTAATGCTGTTATGGGTTGCCGTTATCTGAATATCTTCTTGTTTAATGGGCAGGATTTCATAGATCTTTTGTTTCAGCATTGTGACATCGGGAACAACCTCTAAATCGTATATGCAGAGGACCTTCTCTTTTCCGCTCCACAGTGTGAATCTGGTGGTCCCTGCAGCTTTTCCCGTAAGATATAGTTGCCATGGAGTGAGTATCATAACATCGGCAACCTTCGGATTAGCTAAAGAAACCCTTTGTACAGCCTCCGGGATTTTCATGATCAAAGATTTCCCGATGGTTAAGGTCAATATCTCAGGTTCTGTTATGTCAATGCTTATTTTTGAAAGATCATCCGCCCGCGAGTTAACCGCGCAAAAAACAAAATAAAAAGTCAGGATCACAAAAAAAAGAATCCTGCCACAGGTCCTTAATACACTTGATTTTGACTTACATTGACTTTCCATTTTTAAACCTCAGCTTAGTTACTTTGTTGCCTTTGATTAATTCAACATTGAAAACGGGTTCTCGAACCTGAACCCTTGTTACCTTTGAACGTTTTTTGGCCTTTCCGGTAGTAGCCTTTTCTGTAGAGCTGGATCGAGTGTAGGAAGAGAGCAGTATCGGTATGGTCATGCCTTTAGTGATTACATCATCAGCATCCGAAAAATTTCTCAACGAGAGAAGCAGCCGCCCCTGGGTGGCTGCCAAACCCAGTTTTTCGGCCTCTTCCGGTGTTACCTCAAGGGTGATAACATTCACCGGAGAGGTTTGTTGCTTCTTATCCATTTTCTCAACTCTTGTCGTTTGGGTGCCTGCAGCGAGAACCAGGATATTTTCCAGCACCGTCTTTGTTATGGGCCCTTTGCTCTTTCCACTGGATTTTAGAGTTACAAGTACATCCACCCGATGGCCGGGTTTAACAAAGCCCGATACCCCTGAAACATTGTCGACCTTTACCGACATCGCGCGTTTCTGAGGTGTTATTACCGCAGCCACACCGCCGGTTTGAATTGTAACCGGGGCCAATTTCGACTCCAATATCGGTTCCCCAAGATTTATTGGGAAAAGGAGAGTACGCCCTACTAGTTCGGATGTATCGGAAAAGGTGCCGGAGGGCAGGCTCTCCTTAAGGTAAGCCGCTGTTTTGATCATGTCTTTGGTTAATGGTGTGCCCCATGATAGATCCAGAGCCGCTATTGCTATCGGCTGGGTATTTAATTGAACATCTTCAATAGGGGCAATTTTGCTCTTCTGTTGCTTTTTTAATTTTTGCAGCCAATTAAAGGTCAAAAACGTGAAGAAAAAAGCAATAATTATTGCAAAGGCTAACATTATGAATGACTTACTTTTTCCCATCACAACTCTCCATACTCTTTTATTATTTCCTCATAACCTGTAATTCCACTATCTTTTGGAATCCCAAGAACTAATATCCAATCCGGAAAACAAATTTTTCATTTACACCCCTTGCTTTTTCATAATTTTTATACAATATTCTTTTTCTTTATACCATCTTAAACCTTATACAGTTTCTCTGAATTTTATACATTTACTAAAAGGGAGATAAACGTCCCCAATGCAATCACGGCTCCATAACACAGGACGGGTTTCTCTACCTTATTTTCCGGAGGTATGTAAATAATCTTAGAGGTGGAAAAAAATGTCCTCAGCATCATTCCGTATCGCTTTAATTTATCTTTAATCCCGAGTAGTCCCGCCCCCCCATGTAAGGCTAAAAGTACAATAGCATAGATTCCTCCGGTCAGGGCGGTAAATAAAAAGGCTTTAAATACACCAAGCGGACCTAGCAACCCACCTACAGCTCCCATAAGCTTTACATCTCCCGCTCCTGTTCCCTGCATAAGATAGAACACCAGAAGAAATGCAAATCCCAAAAAGACCCCTTTGGTGCTAAAGAGAAATCCTTGAAAACCTTTTATATATGTGTGATATATAATCCCCACGCCTATAGCCGGGAATGTAAGCCAATTGCGAATCTTATGGGAACGAATGTCACTTATGGCGGCAATTATCAAAACAATCGATAAAAAAACAACAGGAAATATTTCAGTAAAACCTTGAATCATTTTCCCCTACTTTCCAAATAGCCTGATTCATTAGTGTTTAACATATCAATTAAGATAGCTTAATAATATTTATGAACGCCTTATATAATAAAGCACCCAATATCAGTGTTTTTAAGACTTATTATTTTCAAAAATTGATTTACTGCATATTTCATGCACATAAAGTGCCGGTTGTTTTTAACAAATTCTGAATTAATGCATTGCATTTGCTAGCTTTTGAAATAATGCATATAAACCAGATACACTGCTGCTTAGCGATCTTAAGGAAGCCATGATTGCAACCACGATTAAAGCAGCAATAAGTCCATATTCAATAGCAGTAACTCCATCTTCTTGATTTAAAAATATTAGTAATTTATTCATTTTTAATTTTTTTATTAAAATAAAAATATTATACTATATAAGTTGTAAGGGATGTATCTGAAGTAGTTAAAAATTCAGCATACATCCCTTACCAACCAATCATTAAAATGAAACAATCAAAATTACAATATTAGCTGGCAGCACCTGAAAGTCCATTTGATACAGTCTGGAATACAGATTGTAAATCAGTACCAACAATCGTTAATATACCTATAATTACAACTGCTATCAAAGCTGCAATCAACCCATACTCAATGGCTGTAACTCCCTCTTCATCCTTAAAAAATTTTACTAATTTGTCCATTAATCGATTCCCCTTTTGAAATTTTATGATGTTTTACATCAGGGTTAAATTGATAGATAACACAATGGCATTAAAGGTTTTAGCAATTCATGATTTAAGAAATGTCTGATAAAAAAGATCCGGTACCATTGCATTATCAAAACAACGAAACAATCAAAATTACAATATTAGCTGGCAGCACCTGAAAGTCCATTTGATACAGTTTGGAACACAGATTGTAAATCAGTACCAACAATCGTTAATATACCTATAATTACAACTGCTATCAAAGCTGCAATCAACCCATA
>JBLIRS010000250.1:0-5683 GCA_049472415.1 bacterium
GTAAGAGTCTGCAGTATTTATTTCCCTGTTTTCTTTTTAAACCCGTCCCCGATTAGCCCACAGTTTTTTCACACTATGTTCTATTTGCTACTTGTAGATTCTCTAACAATTTCAGATACTCGTTGTTCTAAGAGCAAATTGATGAGACTCTCTATACTGATCCCACGAATACCTGCAATTTGCTGTACTCGTTTAAATAGATCAGAATCTATAGGAACGAGATAATGACTTCGCAGGTTAGAGGATACTTGAAATTCAACGGGCTCTGTTTGATTCCAATAGTCTGATAAACTATGTTTGTCCCAAAATTCTTCCATTTCCTTATAGCTAGACATCTTGGGTATGTTTTTATTTTTTTTCATATTGTCTTCTCTCCTTTGAATCCATATCACGAGCACTAATGATCAGCGCATCATTAGTTTGTTTATATATGAAAAAAACAATAAGGTATCTACCTGACATAGTTTTTCCCATTGCTGCATAGAGATTTTCTCCTGGTACATGCCCTTTTTAAATTTTTCTAAACAATGATTTTTTCAAAAAAATCTCCTCAACCTCATTTATGCTAACATGATGCTTCAAAGCAAGTTTGTCAATAACATCAGGAAGCCAAATAATATTTTCAATCAGCATAAAATGCGCCAATAATAGTTAAATTGTTTTTTTATTATTCAGATTATCTTCAATGTCATTAATCATTAAGTTTAGTATTTAGTGTTCAAATATCCCATTATATTAAAAATATTATTTTGAAGGTTCAAGTCCTTCCGGGCGGACCATTTATTTCTCAAAGAATCAAAATAGATAACCTGTTTTTCCCTCAGCCCTTTTTTAAAGAATTTGCCTCAATCATCATCTTAACGAATCGTTTATCTTCGGCCTGACGCTTAAACAAACCGGTGAAAAAACCGGCAATCCATCCCAGGATTAGAAGACCTATTCCGATACCCGCTAATTTTATATGATCCTGTTTTTCCAGTTCTTTATTCTTCTTATCGAGCTTGTCCAATTCCTCCTGGGTTGCTTCCAGTTTTTTTTCAAGTTCTGTATTCAGATCCGTTTGCCCCTGTAATTTTGTTCTGGCCCTTTCAAATTCATCAGCCTGATTCTTGAGCATGGATTCAAGCTGTTCAATCTTTACCACCGGGGGGATATCGGTCGTTATCATCGTTTTATAAACCCAGCCCACTGTTTTATCTTTAAGCTCTACCTGATACCATTCATCCCGCTCGACTAATAATCTTAACGGATAACCAATTGGGACCGACTTTACTACCTTATATTGAGTGCCGGCCCCGATACGGACATTAACACTGGGAACACTTACATAGACTGTTTTTTCAGCAGCCAGAGCAAGCGTGCTTATTAAAAGCGAAACTATAAACATCCACAAGCATATATATTTCATCCTTTGCTCTCCCTTTACGATATAATTCAACCATATTAGTGGGAATATCTATGATTTTATTTGATCAAAAAACATGACTATTTTCATAACACCTTTTAGGCAAAAACTCAAGGGGTTGATATCTCCCGCATTAGTTGACAAAATAAGTTTTAATCAGGTATTTTAATAGAATTGAAAGAACATCTCAATAGCCCTGCATTCAGGCCTTCCGAATAGAGGCTTTATCAACGAAAATGACAGAATGACCAAAGATATTGATAAATTGGTCTGATTCTGTTATATCTGTCAGGGTTTTAAAATTTCCGTTTCGAAAGGAAAAAATAAAGAAATATTTAGAAATATAATAAAGGAGAGTTTTTTTGATACCGATGAATAGTTTTCTTTCCCTGGGCCTTGCGGCAATCGCCGGATTTGCCATGGGAAGATTAATGAATAAAATCAAGGTCCCGGCAGTCGCCGGATACGTTTTAATAGGATTTATTCTGGGAAAATCAATCCTGGGTATCTTTAGTGGACCCAAGTTTGATTTTTTAAGTGTTGAGGTTATAACTCCACTGGCCCTCAGTTTTATTGCTTTTTCAATTGGATCGGAGCTTCAATGGGGCTCTTTGAAAGAGTTGGGAAAGAGTATTATTATGATTAGCATATTTGAGGCATTTGGAGCCTTTGTCCTTGTTGGGATCTCCTCTTATTTCCTTCTCCCCTATTTTATGAAAAATAGTAATAACTTCCAATATGCATCGGTTGCTTTGTTATTAGCCGCAGTGGCCTCTGCAACCGCACCAGCCGCGACAATGATGGTGCTACATGAAATAAGGGCAAGGGGGGATCTTACAAAAACCTTGATGGCCGTGGTGGCTATAGATGACGCCATTGCCTTGATTTTGTATGGATTTTCTTCTTCCATAGCAAGATCCTTTCTTTCAATCCAAAAGGAGACAATAACATCGTCAATGTTTGCAGGTGGATTATGGCCGGATACCCTTGTGAGAATGATTCTTGTGCCATTAAAGGAAATAACCCTTGCTATTCTTTTAGGGATTGCAGCAGGGGCAATATTAAGTTTGTTAATTACAAAATTCAGGGATAATGAAGATTTACTAATCATTACTACGGGTATTTTAATAATCACAGCGGGAATCTCCCTGATGGCTCATTTTGACGAACTGCTTGCCTGTATGGCCTTAGGGATTGTCTTAAGCAATGTTACTCCATTAAGCAGCCTGAAGGTGTTTCGAATGACTAATAACGTTGCTCCGCCTATCTATTGTATGTTTTTCGTTCTCGCCGGTGCCCATCTGCGGATTGGATTGATCCGGCAGATAGGATTGTTAGGGATTTGTTATCTTGTAATGCGTATTTTAGGCAAAATTTTAGGGGCCTATTTTGGCGCCTGGATTTCTAACGCACCAAAGGTTGTACAAAAATATCTGGGATTTGGTCTATTATCCCAGATTGGAGTTGCAGTTGGTTTAGCCATGATTATTCGTCAGGATTTTCAGGATTTTGCCATTGGGGTAAAAATGAGTACATGGATCATTAATATTTTATTGTTTACGACCTTGTTTACGGAAATCATCGGGCCAATCTGCACAAAATACGCTGTAGTAAAAGCGGGTGAGGCAGAAAAATCGAAGACGGTTAAAACAGCTTAGAAAATTTTCCTGACCCCTTAATTTAAAAGATAAAAAAAGGAAATAATGTATGCATCTTCTAATTATTGTGTTAAACAAAGAGATGTTTTTGGATGAAGTGATGGAAGCCTTTGTGGAGGTTGGTATTACCGGCGCGACTATTGTGGATAGCGTAGGCATGGGGCAAACCCTGGCTTACAAGATCCCTATCTTTGCCGGGTTAAGGAAATCCTTAAAAACATCCGAATGCAATAAAATGATTTTTTCAGTAGTCCAGAATGAAAAGATTTTAGAGGAAGCTCTGAAATTAATCGAAGAGATCATTGACTTTGACACCCCTGGCAATGGCATATTATTCGTGGTTCCAATTACTTTAACAAGGGGAGTTGGCCATGAAGAACTGATATGGTAAGATCAGAATTTATATGCATTTACTGCGGCGTGAACAACCTTTTTCTCAGCCGGCAGGTCTATTGTGAAGCTGGTCTGAAAACCTTTTTTGCTGCTTACTTCAATGCTTCCCTTGTGATCCGCGATGATCCCATAGCTAATGCTTAGTCCCAGACCGGTCCCTTTGCCGACCGTTTTGGTTGTAAAAAACGGATCAAAGATTTTATCCAGGCTCTCCTCATCTATTCCATTTCCATTATCTCTAAATAGTATCCTGATGTATGGGATGCCATCCTTTTCCACGCTCTTTACCTCTATTTTAATGATCTTGTTTTCATTGAGCGTTGGATACTTTTCATTAAGGGCGTCCCTGGCATTGATTATAAGGTTTATGAAAACCTGCTCTAATTGGCTGCTTTTGGCCCTGATCCTGGGCAGGTCGGGTTCAAAGGAGCTTTGTATCTTAATACCGTCTTTTGCAAGGAAGCTTTTTGTAAAAGAAATGGAGGTATCTATAATTTCTGTAATAATACAGGGACTTTGTTCCTGTTTATCGGATCTTGCGAAAGACAAAAGATTCTTAACGATATTTATAATCCGCTGGCCTTCTTTGAGTATCCATTGGACATAGTCAGCAGGTTCTGTGTCAGGCATTACTTCATCCTGTAAAAGCCCCGCGAAATTTATGATGGAATTTATCGGATTATTGATCTCATGCGCTATCCCTGCAGCAAGCACACCCATTGATGCCAGCCTTGAAGACTGAATCAATTGTGTCTGTGTCGATTGTAAAACTTGATAGGCCTGCTTAAGATCATTTATAAGTTTTTGAATCTCTCTCATATCCCTTGCAACACAGACAATAGCAAGGAGATTTCCTGCTTTGTCCTTCATAACAGAGGCCGAGAGGTTAATAGGTATTTCCGTTCCATCTTTTGCCTTATAGATTGTATCATAATTTCTTATTGAATCCTTTTTAAGCAGTATATAGAGATCCTCCCATTCAAAAAAGGGAGTATCTTTTGCAAGTATTTTCCCTATATGCAATCCGATCAGTTCCTCATCTTTCTCATATTTTAAAAGCCTCAAAGCTGCCTGATTGACCGTTCTTATAGTACCATCAGGATTTACTACTATCAGGGTGTCTATCATGCTTCCTATTATATTATCTATGTATTCTTTTGCATGGATTAGATGCTCCTGATAAGTCTTCAGGTCATCAGTCATTCTGTTAAAGGACCTGGCTAATTCCCCAATTTCGTCTTCAGTGAAACTTTTTATATGGTGGTCGAGATCTCCGTCAGTAATCCTGCGTGTACCATTGGTGAGTTGCCTTATAGGTCTGTTGACAAACCTTAAAATGAATATACCGATAGATATTGATATGAGTAAAAAAAAGCAGATAATAAAAAGAAAAAACCGTTTCTGGTTGGAGCTTATTGTATTATATACCTTTTCTGTGGATAGAATGACATCTAACATACCCAGGACCTTTTTCTCTGTCCCGTGGCAGGATTGACATTCATTTTCATTTTTAATGGGATTAACAAATCCCAAAACCGATTCACCATCCTCGGTAACGAAGAAACGGTACCGGCTTATTGTAAGAGGTTTTTGTCCCTCTACCTTGTGGCAGTCATAACAGGATTCCGCCATTTGATCAACCTCTGTCCCCATTTCCTGCTTATCGGAGGATACTATGATCCGGCCCTGCTCAATTATCCTTACCTTTCTCACATCTTCCTGAGCGCCTATGGTTTCAAAGACTTCCTGCACTTCGTTGCTTCTCGCCCTCAGCATGTCATTATAAGTGCTCCTTTTTATGATATCACTTAACCGGGATGCGTCCTGCTTAATCTGATTGAGCATCATTTTTTTATCCGATACATTTTCGAGATAAATAAAGAGTTTAAAAGATATTACGAGAATGACACCAATCCATAAAATCAGCTTAAAGGCCAGGCTTTTTTTTGCTGATCTCAGAGGTTCTATAAATTTCAGAAAATTTTTGTTCATTTTATCTTTTTTAATAATAATCAAAGCCCTTGAAAACAGTTTAGAAATAATCCAGCAAATATTATGCCAATTTTGTTTTAGAATAGATTAATCATAAGAATCAAAAGGGATTTGGAGATCATAATGAGCTGAACTAATATTATGGTATATTTTAAGAATGAAATTTGGTATTTTAAGGCAATGGATAATGTAAGATTTAAAGAGATTGTGCATAGAAATTATACGGTCTCAAAAA
>JBLIRS010000251.1:0-5673 GCA_049472415.1 bacterium
CAATTTAAAGAAGAATTATATCAATTGGTTAATGATAATCAATTTAGTTCTTTATCAGAAATTTATCGTATTTCTACATGGGTATATTCAATTTATCTGAAAGACCATCCAGAAATCTATCAAGAATTACAAGATAAATATAATGAAATGCTATTTTTTCTTCTCCACCATTATCTCTTCCTAAAAGATAGCACTTAAATTGATGCCAATTAATATGTTCTAATATTGTATTAAGTATAATAATACCTCCACATGTGGTAAAAACAGTCAACAGGACAGAAGCAGTTTTTGTCTCCATGATTTTGATGCCCAAAAAATTTGTGATTCTCCCTATTCCAAATATACTGGGCAAATAAGGCATTAATTTTTTATATCTGAAAAATATAATCAAGGTGCCAATAGATATAAATAAAGTGGAAATCAATAAGTTATATTTTTTACCCCGAAAAAGGCTCACAAAATATTCCTTATGGATAAAGGCTCCAATCAAAAGTATCAAGATTAAGGGCAAGGCATAAAAAGCAGAATAGTGGAGTGTATATAATGTATCCCTTAGAAAGGTAGTAGTCAAAAACAGAGGATTGAGAAGTCTCTTCATAAATAAAATACGAGAGGAGTAAAGCTGCTTGGTATTTCCTACGCTTGGGCTGATCAGGTAGAAAAGTGCCAATGAAAAGGCAGGAATAATTGCTGAAAAAAGAATATGTATAAAATTACTCTTTAATCGTTTCCGTTCGATTATTAATAACAGGATAAGAGCTAATGAAAGGGAAATAGCAAATTGTCTTGTAAAGAGTGCGATTGTCGAGAATATGGCCCCAAAATAGAAATACTTGGATTTGCCCGATCTGAAACCAAATACAAATAGATTAATGGCTATAAAGAAATATATAAGAAAATAAGGTTCGGTCATGTACCAGTCAATGAATGGAAGAGTAATAGGGGTTATAAAAAGGCAAAGGGAGCTGATAAGGGCTAAATATCTGTCTATTTTCAGTTGAAGCAATAAAATATAAAAAAATATCATACATAAGAACACGGCAAAGTACGCTGAGATATGGAGAGTTCTAAGGCTAAAACCAAAGATGAGAGTGAAAATATATCCCAAAAAGACCTGCCCGAGAGCCATGGCTGATTGTTCTTTTATATCTAATTGATGCTTTTCATAGAAGAGTTTGGTTTTGAAGGCATAAGTGCCGGAATCACCTATGACGAAATTGTACCTTGAAAAAATAATAAGGTAAGAAAAAAGAAGAAAAAGGGAAATTATAAGTATATCAATGTATATTGATTTTTTTGAATTTTTACTAAAAATTTCATTTTTTTTTTGCATTGGTTAGTACTTTTATTCTAGTATTTGTTAATAATTATTTCAAATATTTATTATACTAATATTATTTATGTCAAGTCAAACATTTGCTTATTACCGACCCCCAAAAAACACCGATTTTTTATCTCTTCTAGCATTATATCCTAACAGTTAAAGATAATAAAATATAATAGTGGTATATGTCCCGCTCCAAGCCGAATTAAGCAAAAAGCCATTTTTATTTATTTTTCAAAGCAGAAACAGGTGTATTTTTATTTAGGAAAAAGGCTGAAAAAATATTTCAATCTATGTTTTCCAACTAAAATGCCGAATATTTAGATATATTGACAAGTATGAAGATTATTGGATAAACTTATTAAGCGAAAATAAGGCTTTATTGAAACTAAAAATTCTCAATCAATTATAATAAAACTATATAATAAAATGAGATTTTATCATTTAAGGATACCTTCTCTCAGAAACCAATCCAATAATCTAAATGTGCTTAATAACTTCATAAAACTTGATTTAATTAAGGTCCAATAATGCCTATCCTCTTTGGTGCAAAAGAAAAAAACAGTGAGAGAGATTACAAATTACTTGAAAGCGAACTCGCATATAAGGAAAAGCTTCTCAGTATAACAAATGCCATACATGCCGCCAAAGACCTGGAAGAGATCTTTCTCAAGATACAGGGCCAGATCTTGGAATTGTTCGACGCTGAAAGAATCACCATATATGCAGTGGACCCTAATACAAATGAGCTGTTTTCAAAATTCAAGGTTGGAGATGGAGTAGGAGAGATCAGGGTCAAAATCAGCAAAAAAAGTATCTCCGGTTACGCCGCCTATGCCAAAACGTATATCAACATAACTGATGCTTACAATAAGGAGGAACTGAATAAAATCGATCCTGAGCTCAGTTTTAATCAAACATACGATATACAAAGCGGATACCGAACAAAACAGGTGCTCGCATGCGCAATTATTTTTCAAGGTAGAGTGCTGGGGGTCACACAGTTAATCAATAAAAAAAGCGGAGGAAAGTTCAGTTTATACGAGATATCCTCAATCAAGGAAATCGCAAAGACCCTTGGTATCGCCTTTAATAATCAAGCAGCCCGTCAAAAGAAGGCAACCACAAAATTCAGTTATCTTGTTCAGAAAAACCTCATTACTGAAAAAGAGCTGAATGACCTTATCGTAAAGGTTCGGAAGTCAAAGGATAACATAATTAACCTCTTGAGAAGGGAATTTAATATAGATAAGAAGGATATCCTGGATTCTTTATTCAATTTCTATAACTGCCCCTTTATAGATTACGATCCCAAGGTTATCATTGATAAATCATTGCTCAACGGGCTCAGCCCCAATTATCTCGTAAAGAATCTCTGGACCCCTTTCAAAAAAACCAATGGAGTGATAGAGGTACTGGTGGATGACCCGCATAATATACACAAGCTCGATGAAATAAAGACCTATCTCAATACGAGCGAAGTCCATCTAACAGGGGCCTTGCCCGAGGATATACTCAAGTATCTGCAGGCAACCACCAGGGGTGACGGAAAAACTATTACCAATATCGATGACCTCATCTCAGAACTCGATCTGGAAATCCAGGAAGGGGAAGAATCCGACGAGGAAGAAGGAATCGATGAATCAGACAACACAATCATAAAGCTGGCTAACCAAATCATCCGTGACGCTTACACCGTGGGCTCTTCCGACATCCATATCGAACCCTATCAGGGAAAGCAATCGACTATCGTGCGATACAGAATAGACGGCGAATGTAAAAAAGGGCTGGAAATACCTTCCAATTATAGAAGGGCCCTGGCATCGAGACTAAAAATCATGGCCAGGCTGGATATCGCTGAGAGGAGGCTCCCACAGAGCGGCAAGATAAAGTTTCGTTATAATCAAAAAAATATAGAATTACGTGTGGAGGTAACCCCCACTATCGGCGGGAACGAGGATATTGTGCTCAGGATACTGGCAGCCAGTGAGCCGTTGCCTCTGAATAAAATGAATCTGAGCGAGTATAATCTGAAACACCTCAAGGAAATTATCAGCCAACCTTACGGCCTTGTCCTTTGCGTGGGGCCTACCGGTTCCGGTAAAACTACCACCCTCCACTCAGCCATGGGACATATAAACAGACCGGAAAAGAAGATCTGGACCGCCGAGGACCCGGTTGAGATAACCCAGTTCGGATTACGGCAGGTCCAGGTTCATTCCACTATTGGGCTAACCTTTGCCAATTGCATGCGATCCTTTCTCAGGGCAGACCCCGATGTCATTATGGTAGGTGAGATGAGGGATCAGGAGACTGCTGCTATCGGTATAGAGGCATCCCTCACGGGTCATCTTGTTTTCAGCACTCTTCACACAAATAGCGCACCGGAAACAATTGTTCGTCTTCTGGATATGGGAATGGATTCCTTCAACTTTGCCAATGCCCTATTAGGGATCCTGGCGCAACGTCTTGTAAGAACCCTCTGCAAGGATTGTAAGGAAAAGTATAATCCGGCAAAAGAGGAATATGACGAACTGGTCCGTGAATATGGAGAGGAATGGTTTCAGCAGAAACTGGGTGTCGAATATACGGATACATTGGTTTTATTCAAGCCCCGCGGCTGTTCAAAATGCGGGAACTCAGGCTATAAAGGCCGGACAGGCATACATGAGCTCCTGGTTGGCACGGATACCATCAAGGACCTCATTATCAAGAATACAAGCATAGATATAATAAGGGATAAGGCCATCGAAGAAGGCATGACAACCCTCAAGCAGGACGGCATCATGAAGGTCTTCAAGGGGGATACGGACCTCATTCAGGTTCGCAAGGTCTGTATTAAATAGGGGCTCATTCCTTCCTTTTTCCATAAGATCTCAGATCCGCTATTCATGCATCAACTTTCAATATGATAAACTACCACCGGCCGGATTGATAAAAGAAGCCTAAATATTATAATTAACTTATGAAGAAGCTGCCAATCGGAATCCAGAACTTCCGGGAATTAATCACAGGAAACTATCTCTATATTGATAAAACCGAGTCAATTTATCATCTTTTTGCCAATGGGGGTAAGTATTACTTTCTATCGCGCCCAAGACGCTTTGGTAAGTCCTTGCTGGTCTCAACCCTGAAAGAAATATTTTCAGGCAACAGGGATTTATTCAAGGGATTATGGATATACAATAAAATAAAAACCGAATCTTTTCCTATTATTCATATTGATTTTTCCAATTTAAGCTTTACAACACCCCACCAATTGGAACAATCCCTTTCCTGGAGGATGTCCGAGATTGCCTCAGAGAATAGTATAGATTTATCAGCGCAGGACTCAAAAACAAAATTTTATCAGTTGATCCGGCTCCTGGCTCAAAAAAATAAAGTGGTAGTATTGATCGATGAATATGATAAACCAATCATTGACAACATTGAAAAAAAGCCTATTGCCATGGAAAACAGAGACATCTTGAGATCCTTTTACTCCACAATAAAGGATTGTGATGAATATTTAAAATTCACCTTCTTGACAGGGATTTCAAAATTTGCAAGGGTTTCCGTTTTTCCAGGATTAAATAATCTCAATGACATCACTATCGATGAAAAACACTCCACCTTGCTGGGTTATACAGAAGAAGAATTAATTCATTACTTTAAGGATCGATTTGACAAGCTTGCGACAAATTACAGGATCTCGCAGAAAGATGTTTTGGGGAACATTAAAAATTGGTACAACGGATATTCCTGGGACGGGATTAACTTTGTCTATAATCCCTATTCCATTTTAAATCTGTTTGAAAAGACCCATTTCCGGGACTACTGGTTTTCCTCCGGGACTCCTTCTTTTCTTTTGAAATTAATAAAAGAAAACAACTACAATATCACGACATTTGATTCAATGAAAGTCAATCAATATATCTTCGAAAGCTTCGATATTGATCATTTGGAAATCGCCTCCCTGCTTTTTCAAACCGGTTACTTAACAATAAAAGAAAAAAATATTCATGAGGGACGTGAAGTATTTTTACTCGGTTATCCAAATCAGGAAGTCAAAGAGTCATTCTTGATATATTTATTCAGAACATATATCGAAAAGGATTTTGTATGGAGTGAAAACCTGTTGAGCAAGATATCCCAATCCTTAAAAGAGAAAGATATCGATAACCTTATCCAATTGATCAAATCGGTCTTTTCTTCAATTCCATATAACATCATAGAAAGCGAGAAAGAGGCGTATTATCATACTATCGTTTATCTGATTTTAAAGTTGATAGGGATAAAGATAGAATCAGAGGTGCAGACAAATAGAGGACGCATAGATGCCGTTATTGAAACGGAAAAATATATTTATA
>JBLIRS010000252.1:0-5633 GCA_049472415.1 bacterium
AAGTAAAAAGATCGACTGCCGCATAACCATATTCTGGCCATGTGTGTATAGCAAAATGTGATTCTGCAATGACTACTACCCCGCTCACACCATGGGGATTGAATATATGAAAAACACTCTGGACAATATGAGCCTGACTTATGGCAGCGGCCTCTTGCATAAACATTTTAACGGCATCTATACTGTTTAAAATCTGGCTGTCACATTGAAAAAATTCTGCTAATATCTGACGTCCCAAAGCCTTCAATTTTCAACCCCTTTCTTTAAATAATTTATTAAAATGGAAAAATAAAAACTTAATACCCTAAGGTTGAAAATTAGAAACGATGTATTATACAGGTTACTTTTAAAATTGTAAAGTGAAAAATTTATATATTTTAAGATGACTTTTTACAATTATTAAAATTAAAAATTACAGGAGAATTTTATACTTTTAGGGTAGGGTTTTCAATAGGACCAAAGTGATTAATATCAGTGGAGTGAGGCTGGTTTCATCATCTCGTGAAAGAAACATATCCTGTCCTTGCCTTTTGATTTGGCTTCATATAAAGCAACATCAGCATATTCCACTAACTGAGAGGAATCAATAATTTTGTCCAGGGGGTAGGATGATACGCCAAGGCTTATGGTAACAGTGGCCTCAGAAGGTCCTTTTGTTTTAAAGTGCAATCCGCGAATGCGATCTATTATCTTTTTAGAAATTACCTGGGTGCCGTCATAATCTGTATTAGGAAGGAGTATAGAGAACTCATCCCCTCCGTATCTTGCTAATATATCCGTCGCTCGCAGAGGGCTTTTTAGAATTTGTGAAATCTTTTTCAGAATAAAATCTCCGAATTGATGATCAAATTGGTCATTGATAGACTTGAAATCATCAATATCTATCATGAGACAACTTAAGGGCTCAGAATACCTGTTGGCCCTTTTCAATTCCACATCGGCCCTTTCCCAGAAGTGACGATAATTATAAAGACCTGTAAGACCATCGGTTAATGCTTGATGACTTAGTTTGTCAATCAGTTTTTGTTGTTCATGATAGATACGATTTAATCCTTTGTTCAGTCCTTCTAAATAATGGACGTATCCTTCCAATTTTTTTAACTCACTGATATCTTTTAGTATTCCTATTTGCCCTTCTTTTTTATTAACATCTTTATAAGGATAAAATTCCAAATGAAACAGACTTCCCAGTTGGGATCTGATAACATCCTTTTGATCTCTTGCAGAAGATTTGGTTTTTAAAAGAAAGGATGAATAGCTTTTACCAGAACCATTACCAAATGTCTTTCTGAACTCTCTGTTGCAGTATCTGATTTTACTGAGTGAATCAACAAAAAATGCGGGAATAGGTATTAGTTCCAATGTCTTCTTAATTAGCACTTCGTTCATATAATTACTCTTTTTGTTGTAATTTTTCTCTCTGCTTTAATTTTGGTTTATCAAACGCTTAACTTAAACTTTATAAATTAAAAAAATCATTGCAAAATTTTTGCCATGAAAAATATAAAAATTTATATACCAAAGAAGCTGTAATTAATGGTATTTTAAACCCGTATAAAAGCCTTGATTATGATTGGATATATCCAAAATCCTTTTTTTTAAGATACTTACAAATGTATTACTTTAGTCCGATTTTTTATGTCAACAAAATGTGAAATATTAGTAATAAAAAGAGAAAGTTGACATGTTTATTAATATATGTAATTATTTTCTTTTTCTATGTATAAGATTTATATATAGGAGGAAAGAATTATGGCTTCACAAAAAGATTATCCTTTTATTCGCACGAGTTTAAAAATTTTTTTAGCGGCATCGCTATTTTTATTTCTGTTGTCACTTGGCTATTACCCTTTTTCGGCTTGGGGACAGGGACGAAGCCTTGGTTTTAAGGGATTAGTTCCGCCTGGTAAATCTGAGAAGAAGATGTATAAAGGAAAGGTTACATTAGTAGATTTGCCGTTGATAAAAATAAAGACTAATGTTTGGAGTTCCCCGAAGGTATTTGTTGGTCCACCCGGATTTTTGAATAAACAGGGTTTTTCTATCCGAAATGGGCAGCATTTAATTGTTTGGGCAGTTCCCGTTAAGGTCGAGGGGAGTGAGGTCCTTGCGGCCTTTGAGATTCAGGATATGGATACGGGCAGGAAGGTGCTGTTGCGTAATGAGAATGGAGAACCTGTTTGGTGGGGGGATAATAAAAGATCAGGCCAAGGTGGGAATAGTAGGTAAAATATATACATATCTGGAGGAGATATTATGGAGATTTTTGATAAAGTCAAAGAGGTTTTGGATGGAATAAGGCCTTCCCTGCGTGCGGACGGGGGGGATGTTGAACTCATCGAAGTCGAAGATGGTATTGTCAAGGTTCGTCTTAAAGGCGCATGCTCAGGATGCCCTATGTCTGCAATGACATTAAAGCTTGGGATAGAGGATCAAATAAAGCAGAAACTGCCTGAGATTAAAGAGGTTATAGCCCTTTAATTTTATAATATCCAAAAGGGGTCTGTTACTGTTAGATCAGGCCCCTTTTCCTCCTCGGTACTGCCCTCTTGAATCGTCAGAGTCGTCGTTGCCTCCTCGGTATTGACCTCCTTCATTACCAAAGGTGGCGCCTGTGATGTCATTTACGCCATCTCCGTCTGAGTCGGTGAAATTATCATTGATCTCATCTTCATTTTCATCGACAAAACCAAATCCATGACGATAGCTTTCTTCAGGATTAAGATCATTAAATCCATCGCCATTGCCGTCCCTGAATGAATCATTAATCCCGTCTTTATTTTCATCCCTGAAGAGATCATTTAATCCATCACCATTCAAGTCGCTGAATCCAAAACGATCGCTCCCAAAATTATAAGGTCGTCCTGTAATATCATTTACTCCATCGCCATCGGCATCTGTAAAAAAGTCATTTATGCCGTCCATATTTTCATCTTTCCATCCAAATCCGTGAGAATAGGTCATTCCTTCACAAGGTTTTCCGGTGTCACAAATTCCGTCTCCATCAGCATCAGTAAAATTGTCATTAATCCCGTCACCGTTATTATCCACAAATCCAAATCTATATCCAAAAAAAACGCGTTTGCCGTTTACATCATTAATGCCGTCTCCGTCAGAATCCGTGAACCGATCATTTATTCCATCAAAATTGCTGTCCTTCCAACCAAAACCGTGCGCATACATGACACCGCTTTGGTCACAGATTCCATCTCCATTTAGGTCAGTGAACATATCATTCTTTCCGTCGCTATTTTTGTCGATAAAACCAAAAGTGTATCCATAACTCATCCCATTCACATCGTTATTTCCGTCGCCATCGCAATCCGTGAAATTATCGTTTATTCCGTCTTCATCTTCATCATTCCATCCGTATCCGTGGCAAAATGGGTTTCCGGAAATATCACAGATTCCGTCGCCATCGCAATCCGTGAAATTATCGTTTATTCCGTCCTCATTTTCATCCGCCCATCCAAAGGTATATCCATCATATTGGTTGCAGCTCATTTGTTTTTCACAAGTTTGTGCAAGCATCCCAAGATCCAGCTCTTGATTGGGGCCTATCCGGACAAATTTGCTTGCTATAATTTCTCCATCTTTAACGATATTAATAGTATGATCACCCGGTGGACAATGTTGTATAGAGAAATTTCCATTTGAGTCTGGTATGCTATATTGATTAGTCCTTTGCAGAACAATCATGAAAGGGTAATCAGGCAAAGTTAACCCGGGTTCATCCGAAGGCCCGGGGGTGCCATCCGGAGGTCCCCCTCCGCTTTCCGAATCTTCCGGGGCGCTCTCGGGGGGGCCGCTCGTTCCCGTCGGCCCGGGGCTGCCGCCTCTCAATCTGCTTTTAACTAAAAGCTCCTGGTCAAGTTGGCCAAAAACTGCCCCGGAGTTTTGTCTGCTTATATTGCCCCCGCCTAAAAAAGAGGAGTTTGTTGAGTCATATGTTTCAGAACCGCCCCCACACCCTATCATGCAAGATATACAAAGGGTGAGCAGAATGGAAATCATGAGATATCCTCGTTTCATGAATCCCTCCTTGAATAGCTCTAAACAGTGAATTTTTTCGATCAATAGTATTAATTTCATCTTATTTTCAACTATTCAGGTTAAGAAAAGCAATCTGTGTGCCAACTTAGTTGACCTTAATGTGTATATGTATTTATTTGATATTTTGTTTTTTGTTTGTTTTACTTAATGCATAGAAAAATAAAGATTGTCTTATTTTAGATCAATATAATGGAACCCGATGACCAAAAAATAAACAATAAAATTATATAAATTTATATAAACCTAAAATAACAATTCAAATTTCAAAATGAAAAAGTAGTTGTATTTTACATCTTTCCCTTCCCGCTAATATGTAATTATATTAGGGTGTATGATCCAGATCCTCTAATTTTGATTGACAGAGGAAGTGAATAATTTTATGATTATTATATATTCATTAATACACCCTACTAAATTATTAAATGATTAAGATAATTGGTATAATAATTATAGTTGCTTATTTAAATAAAAAGATTTGATAGTGATAGAATTGAAAAAGGGAGGTTGCGTCTCATGGACATAAGTTTAATGGAAATATCAAAAAGAACAAAAGCCATCCATATAAATATACTTATTGAAATTGCTATCGTTTCTTTGCTTGTCGCGTTCTTTTGCCTTTCTCCTTCTGACTCTTTGGCAGGCGTTAAAGGCTATCTGATTGTTAAAGATAATGAAAGTTTTTGGGATCCGAATAAGGATGTATCGATAACCTGGCAAATAAAACAATGGTTGACCGATGAAAATGCCAGGATTGAAAACACTATGGAAAAGGATATTGTGCATTTAATAGATGTATCGAAAGAAAAAATCTATAAACTTAACCTTCAGGACAAGACTTACGGGGTAGTGGAGTTTCCTGAGGAAAAGAAATTTTCTATCGAGAGCCGGAAAATGGATCAGGAAAAAAAATGTGGGGAATGGTCTTGTTATGGAATTAAGGTAAATATAAAAAGCACGGAGATTTCTTTTAATATCGAATGCTGGATGTCAAAGGATGTGGATATTCCCAGCGAGATTAGAGAAAAAATTGGGAAATTTTTGGGGGAATATCAAATAATACTATCAAAAGAACTTGCCAAATATGAAGGATATCCTGTTCAAACAGTTCTCTCCATAAAGGCTCATGATAAAGAGATAAAAATTGTATCCACGCTGGCAGATTATAAAAAGATGGACATGGACCCTGAACTCTTTGAGATACCTAGCGATTTTAAAGCCGTGGATGATTCAACACGGAAAACACTTAAAGAGGATAAAAAGGAAGATCCAAATATAAAGGATTTTCCTAAAAAAGAGGAGGAATTTGTTGCACAAGACATTAAAAGTGTAACTGGTAAAGTAACTGAAGCATTTCAACAGGTTAGCTCATTAGGCATTTTTGATGGTGGTTCCCAAATACCAATAAATCAAAAAACAACATGTCTTTTCAAATTAGACACTGAAACAACATGTGAATTCTATTTTCCAGGAGATAATGAAAAATTAAAAACGTCTCTCACCTTAGCTACAAAGTTAAAAAGACCGGTAACAGTTTTTTACTATCCCGGAGCAGATGGCCAAGAAGGTCTAGTAACTAAAAT
>JBLIRS010000253.1:0-5633 GCA_049472415.1 bacterium
AACACTGGCGCCAGGGAAACGCAATAGAGCCGAGATTTTTTTTAAAGGAGGTGGATTCAGAGAGTCAAAAGGAACTGATATCACAAATAATTATCGGCACAGATGCTTTTGAGGATCCGGAGCAAGCTGTTCAGGATTGTCTCAAAAGGCTCCGTCATGAAAAGATTAAAGGGCAGATAAAGGCAATAACCGAGAAACTGGATTCTGAGAAATTGCCAAACGATGAAGAGAATCTTCTTCTAAATGAAATTGACCGTTTAAAAAAGGACGCTTGCACACTTAATTTGTCAGTATAGTTTGGTTTTATTAACAGGTTTTATTAAAGTTCGACATTATGAAAGGAGCCAAGATGACTGCTGAAGGGAAATTGGCGCAGGTAAAGGATCAGCTTATTGTAATGGGCAAGGAAAAAGGTTATTTAACTTACGATGATCTAAATGATTCTTTACCTGAAGATATTGTCTCCTCAACAGATATTGACAATGTATTTATCATGCTTGATGGCATGGATATTAATGTCATTGAATCTGAGGAAAAGCAAAACCACATAATAGAAAAGTTAGAACCACAAGAGAAGTTTGAATCTCTGGAAATTTCTGAAACAGAACTTTCTTCAGAGTATCTTGGGCGCACAGATGATCCTGTAAGGATGTATCTCAGGGAGATGGGGATGGTCCCACTCCTGACAAGAGAAGATGAAGTTAGTATTGCAAAAAGGATAGAATCCGGTCGATTAAAAATTTTAAAAGCCATTACTCAGACACCCATAGCTAGCCGTGAATTGATTTACCTTAAGGAAAAACTTATTCAAGACAAGGGTGATTCGAACGGGCAGGAGGAGGATCTTATCGATGCATCTCTTCAGAAGGAAGATATATTTAAATATATCGAACTTATCGAAGGAATAGAGACCATTGAAAAAGAAATAGATCAATTAAATAAAGAAAGAAACAAAAAGGGTATCTCGTCTTTTGAGAAAAAGCATATTAATAATGAGATAAAGGCCAGACGTCATCAGGTAACCAAAATGGTGAGGATGATCCCTCTGGATTCAAGACAAATAGCCCAAATTGCGGAAAGGATTAAACTTTTTCTCGAACATTTGGATCATTCTCTGGCCGAGATAGAGGCATGTGAGCACCATATGAAGATCCCAATTAATGATATGCGAGACTATGTTAGAAGGATCAAGAAAAACGAGATATCAAAATCTGAGATGCCTTTTTCTGCTGATGAGTTGCTTTGCTTTGAAAGAACCATTCAAAACGCCAAGCGACGGATCAAAAAGGTCGAACAGGAAAGCGGCTTGAGCGGAAATCAGCTCAGAGCAATTTATCAGCAAATAGAGGAGGGCTGTGAAGAAACAGATCGGGCAAAAAAGGAACTCGTGGAGGCTAACCTCAGACTGGTAGTCAGCATTGCTAAAAAGTACACCAACAGAGGTCTGCAATTTCTGGATCTTATTCAGGAAGGAAATATCGGGTTGATGAAGGCTGTCGATAAGTTCGAATATAAGCGTGGATATAAATTCAGCACTTATGCAACCTGGTGGATAAGACAATCCATAACCAGAGCCATAGCCGATCAAGCCAGAACCATTAGAATCCCTGTTCATATGATCGAAACGATAAACAAACTGATAAGGACCTCACGGGCTCTGGTACAGGAATTTGGCAGAGAGCCCAGTCCTGAAGAGATCTCTGAAAGGATGGATATGGATGTGGACAAGGTCAGGAGAGTACTCAAGATAGCCCAGGAGCCCATTTCTCTTGAAACTCCCATCGGCGAGGAAGAGGACAGCCATCTGGGAGATTTCATCGAGGACAAAAGGGCTGAATCGCCTCTTGATTCTGTTATAAACATCAATTTGGAAGATAAGACCGACCTTGTTCTTCAAACCCTAAGCTATCGAGAAGAGAAGGTCCTCCGAAAAAGATTCGGGATATCGGAAATTTGTGAGCATACCCTTGAGGAAGTTGGTCAGGACTTTGATGTTACCAGGGAAAGGATAAGACAGATAGAGGCAAAGGCCCTCAGGAAACTCAGACACCCTAGCCGAAGCAAACACTTAAAGAGTTTTTATAGCTTTTAAATAATAAGGGAGTTGATCCCGGGCTCTATTTTAGGTATAGTATTAATCTGCTAATATCTATTGAGAGGGTTTTTACAAAGCGATTTCGTAATAAATAATGATTTAAAAGGGCCCATAGCTCAGTTGGAAGAGCCACCGGCTCATAACCGGAAGGTCCCTGGTTCGAACCCAGGTGGGCCCATTTTATTTAATACTTATTTCTTATTGCCAATTCAATCTCTAAGAGGCAGGTGATGGCTATTGAACAAAAATATCTTTTTCAGATTTTTGATCTTATAGCGTCTCCTGAATTGGCAGAGTCCTGGGATAATGTAGGACCCCAGATTATCCCGGACCTAAATCGGAGAATTAATAAAATTTTGCTCTGTCTGGATTGTTACGAGCCTGTTATTCAAGAGGCTTTAAAGATCGGGGCAGAATTAATTGTGTCTCATCACCCGCTTATATTTTCTCCTCTTTTCAAACTGGTAAATAATCAATACCCTTGCTACCTTATAAATAATATAATTCGATCAGGTATCTCCTTGTTTGTTATGCATACAAACCTGGATAAGGCCATAGGGGGGGTTAATGAGCATCTTGCAAACATGGTGGGCCTGGATGACATTTCTCCATTGACTTTGAAAACTGTTAACGATTCAGCTATATTAGATAAGGGTCTGGGAAGAGTAGGCAATTACTCTAAACCCAGAAAACTTAGGGCCTTGTGTCAAGAGATAAAGGAGTGTCTCGATCTGCAGCGTATTAGATTCATTGGGGATCCACATATGGAAATAAACAGGATGGCGGTATGTTCGGGAAGCGGCGCAAGCCTCATTCAAGAAACTTTTAAAAAAGGGGCGCAGGCGTTACTCACAGGGGATGTTAAATATCATCAGGCGAGAGAGGCTCAAGGACATAAAATAGCCCTTATAGACGGAGGGCATTTCGCCACTGAACGAATTATTTTGCCGGCACTTAAGGAACGTATAAAAAATATGATTTTTGAACGAGGACAAGGAAAGGATTTAGAAATATATATTTCCGCTACAGAAGAAGATCCATTTCAGGAATTATAAGGAGAACATAATTTTTAACTAGCGAGGTGAGAATTGAATCCGCAACTGGAATATATGATCCAGCTTCAAGAGATTGATTTTAGAATAAGGGTTCTTGATAGAGAAATTTCCCTTATGCCCGAAGAGATTGAAAAGCTTCGTGAGAACCTTCAAAATGAAGAAGAAGCAAAGGAATCCGCGAAGATTCGTTTAGAGGAATTGGAGAAGGATCGTCGAAAAAAAGAGCGGGAATTAGAGTCCGAAGAGTCCAAGCTAAGCAAATTTAATACTCAGCTTTTATCCGTAAAAACCAACAAGGAATACACTGCCATGCTTCATGAAATCCAACAGTGCAAGGATTTAATATCAAGCATTGAGGAGGATATTCTTCAATTATTTGATCATTTGGAGGATTTTCAAACCTTATTAAAAAGTGAAGAACAAAAGGTTTCAGAAAAGAGAAAAATTTTCGAAGAGGAGAAATCCCGGATAGAAACAGGGCTAATCAAGGCTAAAAGTGATCTTGCTGATCTTGTATCCGAAAGAAAAGAGATCGAAGAGAAAATAGAAAAAGAGCTGTTAAGTGAATATAATAAGTTATACGAAGCCAGAAGGGGTTTGGCTATTGTAAGGGCAAAGGACGGGGCATGTTCCGGCTGCAATTTATCGCTGATGCCTCAACTATTTGAAGAAATCAAGACCGATGAAAACAGGATCTTTCATTGTCCGAACTGCCACCGTATACTGTTTTATAATAAAGAAGAAAAAAGTTAGGTCTAAGAGGAACAGATGGTCGCTGACCCTTTCTTGGGGCCAGAGGAAAGTCCGAGCTCTATAGGGCATGGTGCTCCGTAACGCGGAGTGGGGGCGACCCTAAGGAAAGTGCCACAGAAAATATACCGCCATTCTTTTACAAGCATGGTAAGGGTGAAAAGGCGAGGTAAGGGCTCACCGCTTCGTTGGTGACAATGAAGGCATGGTAAACCCCACCAAGAGCAAGACCAAATAGGAAGGCGTTTGAAGGCTGCCCGTCTGAGCCTTCGGGTAGGTCGCTAGAGGCATTGGGCAACCAATGTCCAAGATTGATGATCATCACCCTGGTTATTAACCGGGGAACAGAACTCGGCTTATGGTCCTCTTAGACCTAATATTGATGGATTCCGTAAAAAGATAAAAGTGAAAAGAGAACCCTCTGTCTGCTTTTAATAAACCGGGGTCCGCCATTCACCATACTTATTATTTTCCCCTCTTACTATTTCAAAATAAAGTTTCTGGATCCTTTGAGTAATTGAGCCGATCCTGCCGTCCCCAATTTTATGACCATCCACTTCTATAATAGGGGCTACCTGTGCCCCCGTTCCACACAGAAACGCCTCGTCGCATATATATAGCTCTGTACGATCGATTTTTCTTTCAATAACCCTTAGATTCAGGTCATCTTCACTGAGGCGAATAAGGGCCTTACGTGTAATACCCTCCAGTATATCATCCGCTACGGACGGCGTGATCAGATTGCCATCGCGTATGATAAATATATTCTCTGCGCTACCCTCTGCAACATGACCATCCGCGTTCAGCATGATCGCTTCATCGAAGCCCCTTTCAAGGGCCTCTGTTTTTGCAAGAGCAGAGTTTACATATATACCGCACATTTTAAACCTTGCAGGGACCATATTTTCGGAGATACGCCTCCACGTGGATACACATACCCTGATTCCCTTTGATGTATCTATATAATCTTCCATGGGTACGGTATAGAGGGTGAACCCTGCTTCATAACCGATGAATTTAGGAGATATCTTATCTGGAGTATAATAAACCAAAGGGCGAATATAAGTATTCTCCTTATGATTATTTCTTTTTATGAGATCTAATGTAATATCACAATAGTCCTCGATATTATAGGGAAGATTAAAATTCAAAAAACGGCTCCCTTGCATTAGCCTTTTATAATGCTCTTTCATTTTGATTATGTACATTTGCTTATGGGCAACATTCCAATAACCTCTGATACCTTCAAAAATCGCTGTCCCGTAATTGAAACTATTATTACGCACATTAATTTTGGCATCATCCGATGGAACAAATTCACCATTAAAAAAGGTATATAACATTTTTAGACCTCCTGGCAGGAACTGGTATGGATTTTCTTTAAAAAATTAAAACGTTGTTATATATTCACATTATATTAGCATTATCATGCCTTAAGGGTCAAGTAATGAACGATTCAGCCTTTCCGGTTTAAGAAAACAGAGAAAAAGGAAGACCCGCAGGATTTGTTTTCTTAATCTTTTATTATTATGGATTTTTTATTACTATATCATCAATCTTTTTGAAATGTTTTTTATCAAAGGTATAGATTGTCTTGAAATCCATTTCTCTTGCAAACGAAATTAACCATGCATCTATAAAATCCATATTACTTTCCCTGTATAATTTCATTGCGGGAATTATAATTTTTTTATCACCCACCTCAATGCCCGGAGTTTTAATAATAGCATCAA
>JBLIRS010000254.1:0-5633 GCA_049472415.1 bacterium
TTACCTTACCGGATTTTAGCATGGCAGTCTTAATCTTATCAGTAATGGCCTCGGTATCAATATGCTCTGAGGTTTTGTTGCGGATCCGGCTCACATAAACTACAGGCCTTCCCTCCAGCGCGGGGTGCACAAGCAGGGATTCAATCATGGCCTCTGCTATTGTCTGGAGATCTGTAGATCCGTAATCAACCGTAACGGTTTCCACAGCCCCTGGGTCGCCATAATTTACTTTCATACCTCCGCAACCGGCAAAAAAGATCCCGGCAATAAAGATCAATGTAAAAAATAAAACAGGTATTATCTTTCTTATATCCATTTGTTTTCTCCCCCTTTTAGCGAACAGGATGTGCAGCCCTGATGTTGATCCTGAATTTAACTGCATCAGGATTAGGAGCCGTTCCGACCAGCGTCTTTAACTCCTGGCCGTAAATCAATACCGGAGTCCAATGTTCCTTGACGGATTTAATCTCAAAACCCTTGTCGTCAAACCATTGAAACCGGTATTCAAAATTGTAATCCCGATCAAATTTATTCATCACCTGAATCTGTGCCTGCATCAGATTATTCTCTTTTCTTCCCTTTAAATCCACGATCTGAAGATGCCTTGAAAGCTCCTGATTGTTTATCAATACATAATGACTGAAGGAATAGTTGCCTTCAGGCGTGTAAGCAAGCTCCCCTATTCCAACGTTACTTGTCGAAGCAGAGCAGCCAAGAAAAAAAGCCGTGCAGATGATCAAAATTAATGAAAAAAATTTATAACGACTCATCTCATATCCCCCTGTGTTAGTTTATATGTGTTACAATCCTCGATCCTATAGAACGAACATCCAAAATATGGTAACCGCCCGCCTCGATCTCAACCTCAACCTGAGTACTGGCAGGGCTGCCAACAAGGTCCAGTTTTACGATATGCCGTCCCTGAGGTAACCGTATCTGCCCCACCTGAATCGAGATAGGTATCATCAACCAGGAGCGAAGATCCGCCTTTTCACTGATCACATTATATAGAGTTGTCACCATGGAGGCAAGAGTTCCCCCTTTTCTGGACATCTGACGGGATGCATTTGCCTTGAGTATCAGACGGGCCAACTCTCTTACCGCAATACCGGGAATCCTCTCCTTTAACGATTCCCTTGCCAGGGAATAGACATTTACAAGCTCCCAGGTTTCAATTTCAGTATCTCCTGTTCCGGCCCTGAGTTCCATCTTTAACGGTGAGACGTTCGGATATACAGGAATTGCCATTAATAAAAAAGAGCCCCTGATCTCCATGGGAATTCTCAACTCCTCCAAAGCCGGTATAAGGCCCTGTTGATGAATAATAAATAGAGTGCCATACTTTTTATCTATGTCACGTCTTGAAGCACTGTAAGAAAATTCCGTGGATCTGTTGAGATCTTCGATCGTATGTGCAATAGACTGTGTTTTTATGCCGAGGTCCCAAATCCGTTTATAATCTATGAGCGCCTCGTCAGGGTATCCCTCTTTCTCATATAGCCATCCGGATAGATAATATGCCAGAGGATTCAAGCTGAACGAGGTAAAATTCTCATCCATGCCGTACCGGGAATGGTATACATCCAGCATCTTCTTCTCTATATTACCTGCCTCCGGATAGCCTCCTAATTGCTCGGATCTTTTCTCTCTCCATCTATCAAACGCATCCTTCTGGACCTGATCGGCCTTTTTAAGCTCGATCCTTGCCCCTTCAGGATCTTTCTTCATAATATACGCCAAGGCCAAATAAATATGAAGCAGGACACGTTCATATGTCATCCCCTGATAGGTCATAAGATAGTCATTGACCGCGAGGGTGCCGATATTTTCACCTATCTCCCTGACACTTACAACCGGCCTGCGATCAAATTTCTCCATCATCTTCTCTGCGACAAGCCATTCATCAATACATTTATCATAGTCTCCCTGCAGATATTGAACCATGCCTGACTCCATTGAATAAAGCAGTTTATCCCGGTCCGATCGAAGTCTTGAATTCAATTCCTTTTCTGCCAGATTATCCCGACCCTCTGTCAAATATAATCTGGCCCTTGATAAACGCGTTGGATAATGGACCCATATACTCCTTGAACAGCCGCATATGGTGGCAAGAAGATACCAAAAGACAACAATTGCGAGAAAGGTTTTTAAACGATAAACATTCTTTTTCATTCTGCTTATTGTATCACCAGGGCAGGATTCGTCAATGATAAAAACCATACTATATTAAATTATATTAAATTGTTCAACAGGAAGGCCTATTAACAAAAATAAACTCTTAATGGCAAAAAACTATCATTAATTACATTATTCAATCTAAAGACCGGTTATTCAACCCAAAGGCCATTCACCAAAGATAAGCTCCTTTAAGTCTTTTCTCTCTCTGTTCACTTCTCTATTATCCGATTCCTTTGGGAAACCTAAGGCTATAACCGCTAAGAGCTCATATGATTCCGGTGTCTTTAACAGCCCTTCTACCTCTTTCGCTTTATTAAGGATCTCTCCCAGCCAGCATGCGCCAAGGCCTAGCGCATGGATCTGAAGAAGCATATTCTCTATACATGCGCCTATTGCAAGGATATCCTTATCCCGCGAATAACCTGCTTTCTTATCTAAAAATATAGCTATGGCAGTGGGGGCCTGAAGAAGGATTGAAGAATATTTCGTCATATAGGCAAGCTTAAAAAGTATCTGTTCATCATCCGCAACAACAAAGCGCCAGGGCTGATTGTTTAAACCGGAAGGAGCCCAGCGTCCCGCCTCCAGGATTGAAGCTATCATCTCACCTGGAACAGGCTTCGATTCAAATTCCCTGATACTCCTTCGCTGAAGGATGATCTCCATAATTTCTGTTTTTTCCATATCCTTTCTCCATTTTCGAAAAGGAGACGGTTCTATTTTTCCCCTCCGTTTTCCCTATTTCTTCTTTCTTCCTTTTCCTTCTCGAACATTCTTTTGTTTAAATCTCTTTTCCATTTCTTTTATAAACTTTTCAGAGCCTAAATATAATTGATTGAATATCCGCTCATTAAGCTCTTTTTCCCTATCTAACATTAAGTCGTGATATCTTTCCTGCCTAATTTTTGCAGTTTTTCCTAATCCTTCATAAAATGGATCTTTATCGGTTATGCCGTCTTCTTCACCTTTTGCATATACATGATAGCTTGAATATTTATAGTTTTCTGCACTATTTACAATCTCTGCGCGCACCGGATTTCTCTCTATATATAATCCACAGGCGAGTAAGTATTCATCCCTTTCTATTAATAAATTTTATATCGATCCTGCCAAAAATGTCCACTATACCCATATTTCCGTTTATAATAATTATAATAACTCAGGTTTATACGTTTCATTAATCTTGACAGAACTGTCTCCATCATTTGTCTCTATTATCAAATGTACATGATTGTTCATCAGACAGTAATGATATAGCTTATATGGCTGTTCTTCTTTTATTTTCTTGAGGAGATCTCTATAATTTTGAAAATCTTCTTCTTCATGGAATATCCATTGTCGATTATTTCCCCGTGTTAATAAATGAAATACTCCTTCTTCTGTGTATATTCTGGCTGTTCTGGGCATAATAAATCTCCTTTAACAATCCGGAGATTTTATCAATTAATTTTCCCTCTTGTCAAAAAATAGAACCGTCCCCTTTTTCTTTACGACAGGTCTTGTGAGAGTGGGGATCCAACACGGGCATTCGCGCCGCCTTGGCGGCGCGAATATCATGTTTAAGGGAGAGAAGATTACATTTGCCCTTTGTTTCCTAATTTTGCTAATTTGAAATATAACTCTCCAAGCCATATACATTGGATACCATTGTCAATAGGAAATAAATTTGCTTCAATTGTTACCACATCCCCCTCTTTTGCTCCAATTGCGATAAAAACACCATTAGTCATATCTTTGTTAAATCTCAACTCTCTATTCAGATAGATAGACACTTCGGCACCTGTGTTAGGGCAAAGTGAGCTACCCGTTGTTGTAAAGCAGTATGCACCACTTTCAAGCACTCTATATGATACTAGAAATGGCGCGCCACAGGCACCTATACAGCCTTCAATTAAAGGCCTGCCACACGGTGGGGATGCTTGTCCTGGTTGGGCAACTGCAATATTTGTTATTACAAAAAAACTTAATATAATCAGTATGGCAGCAAAAACAGCTAACTTTTTCACGATTACTCCCTTCATTTTAAATATATTTTTCCGGTTGAACTTAATCTTTTTAAATAAAAATATAAACACCCCCTTTCTCCTCCCCTTTTTACCTCTTTCTGATTGTATATGCTCACTATTCATAAGGTTATATGGCTTTTATCAGAAACTCCCATATTTTCTTATGGTGGTCCGCTCTTTTTGCCCATTAAATGATAAGAGATTTATTTAACATTATTTTGCCAAAAGAGTTGTACCAGGAGTCATTACCTTTATACAGACATGAGGGAACATGATCAATTTCACTCCAACCTCAATGAAGTAATAAACAGAGATGTTTTTAAAGAACGGTGTTTTTCATAAAATTCACTGGATAGTGATACAGAAGATAGCCAATATAATTAGAGAAAAAAGCTCACCCTTTTTATTAAATTAAACACACTTTCTTAAAAAAAGTCAAGATATTATTCATATAGTCTCATTTTTTTTATCAATCCTTTTCTTAATAATGCTTTTAATGGATGACCCTTTATATTGAACTTAGCTTTTGTCCAAAAACAGAACTCTCCCTTTTTCCTTTGTTGCCATTTTTTGATTCTTTGTTTTTTTAAACGCAATATTTCGCAATATTATATAATCCATTTTATCAAGTCTATACCTGCATCTTCTTGAATATCAATATGTTACAATAATGTTTTTTTTAGGCATACGAAATGCAATCTAATATTTTTGTCAAAACTTTGATACAAATCTTTTCCAATTGCAACAAAAATTTAAACCTTTTTCATTTATCCTTTTAAAAACTATATGTAAAAGGGGGTTTCCAATGTTGTACCAAATCTTATATCAATTAATCTGGGTTCCGGTCTTAAGTAGTCTTAGTTTGTTGTGTGTTTTTCTTTGCAACAGAGTATAATTAAAAAAATCGAAAGGGAGTTAGAACAGGTAGGAAGGCATATCTTTTAATTGTACAAATTGTTTTACACCTATCAGAAAACTGCTTTTTGTAGGATGTGTCATTTTTAAAGCCTTTTATAAACACTTATTTAATCATCCCAAAATTGTATATTACATTATAAGCTTATATTTATCTCTAAAAGCAAGATAATAGATGATAAATCATAAGCTTTAAATAAAGGCTTTCCCTACTTATTTCTATTAAGGCTCTATTTCCTCCAAAAGGGGTACCATTAAGGTACCCCTTTTTATTTTCAAATCACCTTTTTTAAGATATTCCATTTTAATTTTCAGACATTCTTTTTGGATTCGCTTTTTCAGATGCTACTTTCACTAACAGATCTCTGGTCTCTCATAATTTTTATACGTTCCCGGTCATATTTTTTCATTTCTCGTTATAAATTTAATCTAACAGGATTTAATTCATGAGCCATATTTTTCAGTTCAAATTATTTATCAGATAAGCATTTTTATTCTATTAACTCTATATTCGAGACAGCTTATTCAACCCCC
>JBLIRS010000255.1:0-5620 GCA_049472415.1 bacterium
TGTCCTTCGCTTGAGGCAAGTAATAAAGCGGTATCGCCATGAATATCTTTTGTATTTACATTTGCTTTCTTTTTTATTAATAAGTTTATAATATCAGTATAACCTCCAATTGCCGCACTGAGTAAAGCTGTTCTTCCTATAATTCCTTGGGTTTCCACATTTGCATTTTTATCTAATAATATTTTTACGATGTTTCTATGACCATTTCTTGCTGCAAATATTAAAGCAGTTCTATTAATATAATCTTTTATATTTATATCCGCTTCATTACTAATCAAAAAATTAACAACATCAGTGTTTCCTATAGCTGCAGAAATAATTAATGCAGTTTCACCACAACTATCTTTAACATTTATATCAACACCTTTTTTTAATAATTTTTG
Organism: bacterium; assembly: GCA_049472415.1. Classification (GTDB taxonomy): domain Bacteria; phylum SZUA-182; class SZUA-182; order DTGQ01; family JAFGSM01; genus JBLIRM01. Next base: position 384 of record JBLIRS010000255.1, read on the forward strand.
CATAACTTCGATATCACTATTTTTAGCGGCATTTAAAAAATTAATACCAACTTCATCACTTGATACAACCAGATTTCCCAAAATAGATAAAATAAGAAAAACCAAAATGAAAGATTTCACAATTAGTTTCATAAAAATGTCCTTTCTTTTAATTTAATCGACCAAAAACCTTTATTTTGTTTATGCCCGGTTTTAGTAAGTCTGACCAAAAAATAGCTTAGATGAAAAGCCTATGGAATTACTATTGCTTGGATGGAATCATTCCTCCGAAAACGGCAAGCCAATGGTCGAAATTTACATCAGGTTTGTTCAAAGATGGAGGATCATTCTCAAGAGCTTAAGACCTCATGGATGTTTGTGGCTACCTTGAAGTTGACACCAAGGGTTTCGAAATGTGCCTGACCGCATTCTATCTTGCGGTTTTCTATGTCCCTGCGTTTGTCACGGTCATGTGTGCTCTTTGTTTCACGCAAGAGATAAAGTTTTTCATCATTTTCCGCGACTATTGCCCAGTCCGGGTTGTAACTGCCAAGCGGAGTTGGCACGACAAACCATCTCGGCAATTTACAAAAGAACCTGACGTTTTCATTGGAATCAAGCCTTTCGGCAATTTCCCGTTCCCCTTCTGAATCAAAAGGGATATAATCATAGGGTGTACGGTCATCTTTGCTCTGCACCTCATAGAGCCTGTTGAGATATTCTTCGATCTCTTTCTCTTCAAAGAGCCTCATCTCATAATGCTGCCCTTCAATCTGTTCATACTTGATGCCGCCAACTACCATCTCATGAAGGGCACGATTGATGAGTTTAGCCGTTTCTGTCATAAATGCCTGGGGATTTATGATAAACTCCTTTAATCTCTCAGACTTTTTTAGGATCTCAACAAGAGTGCTCCGGGTCAGCTCGGTTTCCCGCTGCAGGAATGCCAGAATGTCCGGTAAAAACCGGACTGGTTTTACTGTTTCAGTTCTGCTCCCCAATATCCGGCCGCCTTCTACGCCTGCTTCTGTGATAGCATCGACTTCTGTTTTGTCAAAAAGAATATGAACCGGCTGGATTTGGTCCATCTTGCCAATTTTTTCAACTGACCTGGCAATTAGTTCATCCGTTTCAAACTCAACAAAATAGCGTGTTTTTTTATTGATTTTCTGCCATAGGTTCTGAAAATCCTCATTAAGTTCTATTCGTTTGTTGTATCTTAGGGTGCGTTGTTCCCTGGCATTGACCACGCGATTTTTAAAGATATACCGTTTCATTTCATCTGTAATGGCAAGGCGGAGTAATTCAAGATCGGCAGGCAGCTCCAATTGAAATCCCTCTTTTTCAGGGATGAATTTTGCGGTAAGGTCCCCATCCTGATCCAGGTATCCTTTCTCCTTTAATATATGCCATATCTCTTCTGATTTTTCCTGTCCAATGGGTTGATCCGTTGTCTGATCAATCAGCCTCGCAAAGGCAATCTTCTCTATACGCCCGAATTTAAAGCCACCGCCAACATCGTTCTCGATGTCTTCCTGAAGACCCATTGCGTATTCCTCAAAGGACTCACTGGCAATGACTGTCAGTCTATTGATTGTCTCATCAAATATGCGCTCTCCATCCTGGTTGACCGGCAAACGGAGGCCGCGTCCAAGGGTCTGGCGACGCTCGCGCTCTGTCCCCATTTCCCTAAGGGAACAAATCTGAAAGATATTGGGATTGTCCCACCCCTCCTTAAGGGCTGAATGGCTGAAGATAAAGCGGAGGGGTTCGTCGATTGAAAGGAGCCGCTCCTTATCCTTCATAATAAGCTGATATGTTTCATCATCAGCCTTTGTTGATCCGCTTGTGTCTTTTAAGGCAACAATTTCTCCCCTTTTTCTATCAACAGAAAAATAGCCATTGTGGAGGGCATCGATACTGAAAGGAATCAGACCCTTATAGAGTGGCTTCTGTGAGATTTTCATAAAGGATTCCTCGAACCATTCGGCAAATTTCCCTTTCTGAGGATTTCCATCCTCGTCGTACCAGCGATAATTGGCTACTTTGTCAACAAAAAAAAGGGAAAGGACCTTAATACCCTTGTCTTTAAACCTTTTTTCTTTTTTTAAGTGCTCCTCTATTGCCTGTTGAATCTGGGCCTTGAGCACCTCGTCCCCCATGCCCCCTTCTTCCTGGTTAAGTTCCAGAACCTTGCCATTGGCAAATTCAACGTGCTCCAAACCTGTTTCCGCGCAGATATTGGTCACAATATAGCCATCGTATCCAGGTCTGTTTGTCTGCTGGCTCACATCCGTCCCCTGTTTAAGTATGATCCTTTTCTCCCTTGGAATGCCTTTTCTATCTTCATATACCGTTGCCCTGGCATGGGGTGTCTTTACATTCTTTGCATATCCGATGCTGTCAATGCGGATGAAAACCTCATTGAAGTTGTCTTCAGCCCGCACGGATGCCACCTCTATCTGCTTGACAAGCCTCATATCATAGGCACGTATCGGGTCGAGCCTGTAAAGCAGGTTGTAAGGATTGATATGGGTTGCAGAGTACCGAAGGCATAACAAAGGATTTAAGGTTCTTATGGCCCGCCTGGCCTTATGTGTGTTATCAACGCTTTGTGGCTCATCAATGATCACAATAGGATTCGTTGCCTGGACATACTCGATGGGACGGCGGCCCGACATCTTGTCCTGCTCCTGGTGAATTACATTCAGCTTTTTACGTTGTTCATCTGAGATCTGTGAATAGTCTTCAACATCGCCTGCGTCCTTCTGGAATGCCTGAATATTGATGATCATGATCTGTATTTCGTTGCTCGCGGCGAACTGCCTGACCTTGCTAAGATCCTTAGATGTGTATACAAAATGGTCAAAGGGTACATTGCCATAGAGTCCCTTGAAATGTTCACGCATAATATCAATTGATGAGAGAACGCCCTCGCGAATGGCAACAGAAGGCACTACGATGATGAATTTCTTGAATCCATATCTTCGGTTAAGCTCAAATATAGTCCTTAAGTAAACATAGGTCTTTCCGGTGCCTGTCTCCATCTCAACGGAAAAATTCGGGAATTGATATCCCATACTGTCATAAAAATCTTCTACCAGCATGCGGGACTTCGGGATAGTATTCCGCTCCTGCACTGCATGAAGGTTTTTTAAAATCTGATCATTATCCAACACCAAACGGTTGCCGACCCCAAGTGCATTAAACGCCAATTGTCCCCTGTGGACCAAAAGGCTTACCTCAAATTCGCTCTGATTCGGTGGGAGTCCCTCAAAGAGATCTGTCACGGAGTTTATTGCATCGATCTGAAATTCGAGGTTTGCATCAAACTTAAGCCTCATGCTCTATTATCCCCTACAGAGAGCAACTCCATCTCCCTTTTCAATTCAGCGGCCAGTTCCTGTTCATCGGGAAGCACAAAGCGGTACCTGCTGGCGAAGATCTGACGGTTCTCTTCATCAAGTACGTATCTTACAACGGCCTCATTCTTGTCTGTGCAGAGGATCAGACCGATTGTGGGATTGTCATCCAGGCTGCGTATCTCACGGTCATAGTAATGGACATACATCTGCATCTGTCCCAGGTCCTGATGGGAAAGCCTTGCCACCTTCAGATCAATGATGACATAACATTTCAGCTTAATATGATAAAATACAAGGTCCGGATAGAAATGGTCCCCCTCCAGGGTCAATCTCTTCTGGCGGCCCACGAATGCAAACCCGTTTCCCAGTTCCAGGAGGAACTCCTGAAGGTGTGTAATCAATGCCTCTTCCAGTTTGCTCTCCACAAGACGATGTGATTCCGGAAGATCCAGGAATTCCAGCACATAGGGGTCCTTGATAACATCCAGGGGCTTTTCAACAACATGCCCCTCATTGGCCAGTTTTATAACATCTTCTTTGTCACGGCTCTTGAGAAGACGTTCAAAAAGCAGGCTGCTGATCTGACGTTCAAGCTGTCTTCGATTCCAATGGTTTCTGACTGCTTCGATTTCATAGAAGGATCGAGCATCAGGTGATTCTATACGCATCAAGGCACGATAATGAGACCAGCTCAAGTCTGGATGGAATTTCCGTTGTGATTGGCTCTCCATTGGGTAGCTATTCTCTCGCCACTCCCCATCCAACATGTCCCGTTTTCTCTCTGGTGGAGATTGGCTACCCGCTGGGTAGCCAATCTCTGGCATTCGATCTTTGAACGTTACATAAAACTGCCTGAAATTCTTGAGATTGGCAACAGAAAAACCACTTCCATACCGTTCCGTCAATTTCATTGAAAGCCCTTTGATAAGCCGTCTCCCGTACTCCGCCCTGGCAGATCCTTTTTGTTCTTCTTCAACAATCTCGCGGCCGATCAGCCAATAGGCGATGACCATCTGGCTGTTGACAGTGCGAACGACTGTGGTTCTGGCCTTTTCCAGAATTGCCACCACCCGGTTGAACAGATCGGGATTTGTTTTTTTCAGTTCATGTTTATCTTCACCCATTCCCTATCCCTCAGACCGTTCTGAATACAATCTGTTCTGCCTTATCTCGTCCTTGATTCCGGGCAGCAAAGGTCTGCACCGCATTGGCCTTGAGCTGATCATTGCCCTTAAAGCCTCTATCAAGACAGATGAACTGTAAGGGTTCCACCTCTGCCACAGCATCTATAAGCTCTCTCGTGATTTCATCCTCCAGACAGATCAAGAGTGCGCCATCTGATATAGAATACAGAGTCTTATTTGCCAATACACGTTTCTCAACCTTTTCCGTGGGCATAAACCCTGCTTTCAGGAGTAGTTCATATAGTATATTTTCCTGGGATGAATCAGGATCAATGTGCTCAACAAATAATGCAAGCTGCCGGATGATCTCCTCTTCTGACGCATCTACCTTGGAACCATCCCAAACCTTGAAGTTGGATCTGTCGAGTTTGAAGACCTTAAATCCGAGGTCAAGGTCGGGTAGTGGCTTTGCCATGCCGGGCAGGGCGCTTTGGATTTCTTTTGTTTGAGCAGCCCGTTCTTCCTCGATTTTTTTGATAACATTTTTGATTCTTGATTTTCCTAAATCTGCAATTGTTTTGATTGACTTTTCTCCCTTTTTCAGAGGCTCTGGGAGTTGTACAAGGATAAATTTTCTGTTGCCTTTGTCATTAAAATTTTGGGCAATTGTCGCATGCCCAGTCGGTGCACTTCCTGAAAAAAAATCCAAAATTATATCTTTGGAATCTGTATCAGTTCCAATTTTTATTATATGGCTAATCATTTTTAT
>JBLIRS010000256.1:0-5619 GCA_049472415.1 bacterium
GGTTTTATTTTCGATTAATATTAAAGTTTTGGCTGTTTAAAAGTGCCAATGCCCCCCTTCAATGATTTTTTACGATTTTGTCGATATTTAAATGTGTATGTAAATATCAGATCTTTATCTGGTAATTTAAAAAAATGAATTGCAGATAAAATCGAACTTGAAATTCTCTATTCAAATGTGTATATAAATATTAGATTTCAATTTGATAATTTAGAAAAATTGGATTGCAGATAAAATCAAACTTGAATTTCCCTTTTTTTACTTGGACCAGGAAGTTTTTGAAAGAAGAATCCTTGAAAAAATTAACCAATATAATTTTCAATTTTAAGTCGATGCAGTCCTTTATCTTTGATACCCTAAAACTTTTGGTAAAAAAAACTGATTTTGCGAACAATATAAATAAACAGTCAAAATAGAGATATCCTTTATAAATAAAAGGATTAACCCTGTTCGAGAAAGGATGTGATCTAATAAAAATAAAGGCTCAATTTTATTGTTTAAATTTGTTTTTGGATGAATAATCAAGAAATAGGGGGGTATATATGGAAATGAATAGTAAAACCCGGTTATGGCCTAAGATTTTTAGTCTAAGTACAATCAGTGTATTAGTGATATTTTCTCTTTTTTTATTATGTTCTTGTGGCAGCAATGGTGATAGTGGGGGCATTTCTTATACGCCTCAGAACGAAACACTTTCCGGGACCGTGGCAACCGGTGAAGCATTGATTAATACCTTCGTGATGATCAGAGATAAAGATGGAAATATCAATGAAGATCTCATCATGACTGATGCTAACGGAAAATATACAAATATTGACCTCACAGCCATGGGACTCAGCCTCCCGGTTTTGATAAGGGTCCTTGACCCCGACCGGGGCTGGATGTATAGTTATGCCTCCAGCTCAGGAACGGCCAATGTTCACCCCCTTACGGATCCCATTGTCAAGGCATGGTACCGCATAAATCATCCGGATATAAACCTAGATGAATACTTTCCTGATGAAACAAAAGTCCTTCCATTGCCTGATCCTGACGAGATCAGATTAATAAAGGCCGTTGTCATGGACGTACTGGAGAATCTTTTTATCGCAGTCGGCCTTAAAGATCCGGATGGCACTTTGTCTTTCGATCCGATGGAAGATCCTTTTGAGGCGAATGGAACCGGATTTGATAAGATCCTGGATGATACTGAAATTGACATGAGTGATGAAACGGGCGACCTTAACATCATTGTGCAAGAGGGCTCGGAGCTCGAAAATGAGGTTGAGGATACAGGTGGTTCGTCCAACATAACGCTGGATACGGATAAAATCAAAGAAGCCGATATAACACCTCCCGGAAAACCTGATGCTCCTTCGGCCCTCCGGGTAAGTGATAAGCAGATACTCGTTACATGGACTTTAATGGATCCTAATGACGAGGCATATTATAATGTATATCGAAATGATAAAAAGGCAGGTACCGTCACCTCAACGGTTTATATCGATCGAATCGATCCAAACATCTCGATGACTTATACCTACAGGATTTCCGCGTGTGATGCGTCACAAAACTGCTCTGAATTGAGTGATCCGTCTGAAGGGATAACTATTACTGCTCATACAGCCTTGCCTGCTGACACAGAAGCTCCGACTCCGGGGACACTCTCTGCGGTGGCCATTGGTTTTGATGAGATTAAGCTTACCTGGACCGGTTTTTCAGATAATAAGGGTATTGTCGGCTATAAGGTATATGCCTGCAGTGACGGATCATGCACAACCTCTTCTTTAAAGGCAAAGGTTACTGGCTCGCCGTTTATCCATTTCGGTCGTTCAGCCAACTCAACCTATTATTATAAAGTAACCGCAATAGATGGAGCGGGGAATGAATCAGCACCCACAGATGTGGTCAGTGCTACAACGCCTGATATTCCTTCAAACATAATCATGGATTTTACACCACCTGACCTGCCGGCAGAATTTGATGCAAATGCAAGTACCTGTAATCAAATAGAACTGACATGGACAGCACCTGAAGATGATGATTTGGCCGGGTATTATATTTATAAGAGCGGTGTTTTAATCGTTATGCTCGATGGAGAAGCGACCAGCTATACTGATAACAATCTGCTAGCCGAAACCGAATATACTTACTGGATTAGGGCATTTGATTTAACGGGGAATATGACTGATAAAGTAATAGCAAGTGCCACAACCCCTGAATGCCCTGATGAAACTCCACCTTCTGTTCCTGCGGGTGTAACGGCAACCGCTGATAATGAGGAGAGCCAGATCACCGTATCCTGGTCCGCATCAACGGATGATGATAGCGGAGTTGCCGGATATAACGTATTTCGTGGCGCAGAAAAGATAAGGGAGGGAACCACTGAAACAAGCCTTGTTGACTCGGGACTTGATCCTGAGACACAATACTGCTATCAGGTATCAGCCCTTGATTATGCAGGCAATGAGTCCGGTAAAAGCGCCTCGGTATGTGCAACGACTCCTGCAGGTCCTCCCCCGGATGTGTCCGAGCTTATTAACGAAGCAAGAGGTCTTCTGGAGCAACAGGACATACCAGGGGCGAGTGCCAAATTCAAGCAAGCCTATGAGATTGATCCGAATAACAAGGATGCCAATTTCGGCAAGGCAATGACTGATATGATCATGATCATTGAAGATCCAAATATCGTAGGCCTTTTTGAGACCTACGGAACCTATAAACCAACCATTGAAAATATAGTTTACGGGATTCTGAACAAAACCTATGAGGTATGGGGAGGGAATAACCCAATATGTGGGGAAGATTCCCTTGAACCGGGTTCTAACGGTTACACGAAACTCAGTGACGCGAATAATCCTGAAACGGTTTTTACCGGCTATGATTACTATGTGATCTATGCCCCCCCATTCAGCGAAGTGAATTTAAGTATATCTGTAAGTAATATTATGCCTCCCGAATGTAGCTATGGAAGATGGATATATTTAGGATCGCCGGATCCGAATACAGTAATATTGACATTAGGAGGTGCAAATTTATTTTCGGGGACCTCAATAACCATTTCCGCACCAAACGGTATGACCCTGACGGCACCGGAAGCTACCCTGCAGAAAACCCTCATGAAAAGACTGCGAAGCAATAGCAGTTCATCAGGGGGTGAAGGCGATCGTGAACTGCCCTTTGTTAATGAGGTTAAATCTCTATTTAACAAGCTTCCCAAGAACAAGAGATCGCTTAGCACCAGGATGAAAACCCTGGCAAGATCACTGATTGAAGAGCCGCCGTCACCTGTTGATGCCCAGTCATTGATAGATTTAAAAATTCTTCCCTGGATCAATGGCATGATAGCCAATCTGCGTAAGGTGGAAGGGAAAGGATACGAGTTCACCATAACACCGGCGATGACAGGCGGGGCGGAAACCGAGAATATTATCCTCGACGACGGGGAGTTCTGCGCCCTTGACGCAATATTGAGCGGAATCAGATGCCTGTTGGACATAGTGACGGCATATGATTTTAATATCGAAATCGATAAGATTGAATATGATCCGCTCAGCCAGCTTAACAAACCAACATTCTTCACATTAAAAACCGGCGGCGCCGCAAAGATGGCGGATGCCCTGACAGCACTTCGTGATGTAGCGGAGAAGGCCGAAAGCGCTTATGACTTTATCTTTAATGAGTGGGGATACACCGAAGACAGCTTCAATGACGGTTTTGAAATATGTCAGGTTTTAGCTCCGCAGAAGGATCCCAATGATAACGGTATTCAATTTCATGATTACGATGCAATGAGACCTTGCTATCGGGGCGGGCCCTATGATTTCATACCTGATGATGATTCGGATATCAACATGATCTTTGATGCCGCTAAATTGGTTCTGGCTGGTCCGGCGACATATACTCGAGAGATTGCAGGCGGCACATACAAAGAATATATTACAGACGGAGAGACAACTGTAACACTTTGGGCTGAATCGACAGATGAGCCGGATGGTGTGGAATTCACAATCAGCGCTGACGCAACCAAATTCTTTACCAATCCGCTTAACAGGACTGATCTGCCGACATTCAATTATGATGTGCCCATTAATGTCACCCTGTCTCAATCAGTCGGGGAACCGGTAAATTCAAGAGTAAGTTCCGGTCAGGACGGTATTCCCGGGACAGATGATGATGAATATGTCTACTGTGATATTTGGCCGACAAGTCCATTCCCGGACTTGACCTTAAACGGGATATTCCCAAATGGTTTTCCTGAGTTTGAGGGTTTGATGTACATCGATAATTCAAAGACATTGATCATGCCCAATGATGTTATGTGGGGATGGCGATGGTCCGAGGATATAGAGGTGCAGCCTGACGGTAATTTTTCGATTCTAAAGAGCAGTTATGGTCCTGATGGATCCAGAATTTTCTCCATTAACCGAACCAATGGCTCAATAATTGAGACCAAAGAGATAATTCCAGCCAATGATCCAAACACGGTCGGCTTTCTCCAAAGTCATGCTTACCAGTCGGGTGAACATTGGGCATTGGGTGGATATTTTGATTCATCGGGTTACTGGCATGGAGGTGTTTTTACATTCAGTATTAACGGCACCCAGGGGCAGGTCTCCAATGTGATACCTTTAAATCTTCCAAGTTCGGATGATTTATGGTTTGGTGATTTGGCCAGTGACGGCACAAATCTTTATATGGGAATCGCATATTGGAATTCCAGTTATGAAAGAAAGTCAGGTGTTGTCAAATTTAATCCTGCAACTACACAGGAAATAAACGAGTCTACAACTTTCCTCCTGGATACGAGTGACAATGATTATAGCGCACCGTATAAAATATGCTATGGCGGAGGATTCCTATGGGTTGGAAGCAATGGATTATTGAAGGTTAATCCTTCAACAGGGGAGATAATCGCAGATTATGACGGAGAAGACAGCGCTGCCACCTTATATTACAACGGCAATCTCCTGTCAATGGAAGATCAGAAGCTCCTCTTCTTTGTGGTGCCATGATCTTTTTGTTGAGAAGTAATCGGATGGTATAAGCCATTCCGCATTCGATAAATACAAAAAAGGGCGGCCTCCGGGCCGCCTTTTTTTTCAAAAATACAACCTTGCCTCCAGGGCATGAAGCGTGCCTCCCGGGTTATCCTTTATTTTGTCCCAGGCATCTTTGATATCATTCCAACTGATTCTGTACCACTTCTCTTCTTCACCCTCCTCATGTTCATAATAAATATCCTCATCCTCCATTTTTTTAGAAGAGAGTAGTATATATTGTCCGAGGCCGTAACTGAATTCCAGGTTTTTAACACGATAGCTTAAGCCCAGGGCAAGAATTCCAAGGGTAATCCTGTAGTAAGAGAATTCTCTGATTTGTTCGTCAAGCCTTCCGATGCCAATAAAGGGGAAGGGTGTCCAGTTGTCCAGAACACCGGTTGGTTCGATCTCAATATACTGAAGACCGGTCCGCATGGTCAGCCTCTTAGTCCATTTGCTTTCGATACCTAAATGGTATTGCCTGGAATCAAGCTCCATGTTGTAATTAAAATACCTTTTTCCTGCCAGCAGGTTTTCCCAAAAGCTCAAGACAGCATCAGATTCCACGAGTCCAGCGCCATCTGATCTGAAACGGAAC
>JBLIRS010000257.1:0-5601 GCA_049472415.1 bacterium
CTCAATACTTTGCATATATCTAACCTAAGGACCTCATCATATTGGATAGAGGATATCAGGCATTATGGCTCTTTCATCTGGTCCTTGATAAAGGAGTTGACTTCTGTGCAAGGCTCACTCTATTAGCTTATGGAAAGCTGCCAGAAGATTTTCTGCCTACGGGCTCGATGAAAAAATTGTTATCATATATCCCACACCAGATATAATTTTCTCTTCCTAAACCCCATCAACTTTTGTTGATCCATCAACTATAGTTGATTTGATTCAAAATGATGAAATTCAGGCAATCTAACAAGGAAGGTTAGATAAATTTCCTCCTTCCCATCAACCCTGGTTGATACCCTTCCGGTAAAAAATTATCCTTTATTTTGATTTGTTTTTCAGGCATATTATGTAACACCTTGAAAACAAAAATTTTTTTTACTTTACTTGTTTTGGTTGGAATGAGTACGAAAAATGCAAAAGCAATTAATATCAATTTTAGGTTTCAATCTTACGTTTTTTCAATATAAAAGAGATTGCCCGCGGTGTAGGGCATATTCCACAGCGATTTTTAACAATGGAGGATAGCGTCCCTTCTTGAAGGGATGATCAGGTCCAAAGTGCTTGTTCATGAAGCTAAAAAAGCAGGTTATGAGAAACCTCACCTGTCAAACCCTAAGATTGAAATACATTGTTATAATGCAGGCAGGGAGGTATTAAAGATAAACCCCCCCGACCGGGATGGCACAATTACCCGGGCAAATACCCAATACCTCCCCCTGCAGACAATAATTACAGAATTTTTTGTTGTTTGCAAAGACTGATACCAGGAATTAGTTGGTCAATCTAAAGGCGGTGTCCAAATCTTTAATTAGTTAAAGTTTTGAAAACGGCAAGGCCTTTATTTTTGGACTTAATGGCAGACAAACATCACCCGGGTGGATTACAAAGCCGGTGGTCGCTCTTTCTCCGAAATCCTTCCGAAAGGTCCTGATCCCTGCGGCCATGCCTGACCGTGGTGTAGCAGATAGTTTGACTTCAATTGGAACCAGTTTCCCGCCGGATTCAATTACAATATCTACTTCAGAGCCTGCTGTTGTCCTCCAGAAATAAACCTGTGGATTTTCTCCCCGGTGTATAAGGGCCTTTATAATTTCTGAGAATACTGCTGTTTCAAAAATTATTGTAGGATCAGATTCTGTGAGCCTGTCAGAAGATACTGCCCTTTTTTATCCCGATTGGAGTCTATATTTTCCTTGATATAGGGAAGAAGGTCGGGCGCGTATTGGACCTCGTCAAAGATGACCGGCGGCGGATTCATCTCCAGAAAGGCCCTCGGATCAGCGGCTGCAGCAGCGCGAACGTCAGGAAGCTCCAGCGATACATATCTATGAATTTGAGAAAACAAATGCTTTAGGAGTGTAGTCTTGCCGGATTGGCGCGGACCTGTGAGCACAATAGCGGGAAACTCTTTGACTGCCTGTTTAACAACCTGTTCCAATCTCCGTTCTATATATTTATGTTTCATTTCTTGATTCATTAAGTCAATATTATGCATTTTAAATGCATAATATTGACCTGTATGAATGGCATGTCCATATCTGTGGACAGTGTTAATACTTAAAGATTCTCCAGCATTGTTACCCATTCATCAAAATGGGGGCATTCGTTCCGAATTGTTTTCAAGCCAATTCTTTGTGCAATAAGAGCGCCATGAAAGCCTTTTGTATATGCAGGTAGATGATTCAATTAGGCTGCATATTTCACGACTTCTAGTTCTGCATTCGTTTCTTTTGCCTTTTTTACAATCTTTTCGATTTTGATATGGATTTCATCATCGATATAAAACTCGCCGCACTGTTCACAAACAAGGGCTGGAACTTCTTTTATAAGAATAAAATGGTCTTTTAAATCAATTGGGAAATTAATATAATTTTCCTCCATATTCCCCTTACAGATAGGACAGATCATCTTTACCCGATTCTTTTTGACGCATGACCGCGCCATTTGATTTTTTTATCTTTAATTTTTTGTATAATATGTTCGATAATCATATTCCTATAAATAATTTGATATGTGATTATTAAGTTTATATCAGATTCAGCAAAAAAAGACAATTGGACATAGTTTAATCAAGGATGAATTCCATATTCAACATGATTCTGCTAGACTATCTATATAAATCCAAATTTTGAATTTATAATCTATTATGAATTGAAATCAGATCCACATTCATCGTTACTCAGTATAATAGGGTAGGGCATAGATATAGATATATTTGAATAGATTTCCTATTGATATGTAGTTTATGAGGTTCCGTATGAGATCTCCTTCAACCGAGATAAAGAGCATTATCATCAAGGGAGCGCGCGAGCATAACCTGAAAAACATAGACCTTGAGATCCCGAAGAAGAAGCTTATAGTCTTTACAGGGGTGAGCGGCTCGGGAAAATCCTCTCTTGCCTTTGATACTATATATGCAGAAGGGCAACGTCGCTATGTGGAATCCCTGTCAAGTTATGCCCGTCAATTTTTGGGTCAAATGGAAAAGCCTCACTACGATTATATACGGGGGCTTTCTCCTACCATTGCCATTGAGCAAAAGGCGGCAAGCAAAAATCCCCGTTCAACGGTGGGGACACTGACAGAGATATATGATTATCTGCGGGTCCTTTTTGCCCGGTTGGGCGTCCAATATTGCTATCAATGCGACCGGCCGGTGGGAGCACAGTCCCCTGAGCAGATTGTAAAGGAGATTATGCGTCTTCCTGAAAAGACAAAGATCCTTATCCTTGCTCCTCTGGTAAGGCAGCGAAAGGGGGAGTTCAGGGATCTTTTTCAGGAGATCCAGCGGGGGGGCTTTGTACGATCCAGGATTGACGGAGAGGTCGTGGAGTTGACAGAGGTCCCTGAATTAGAGAAGAACAAAAAGCACACCATCGAGGTGGTGGTGGACCGGCTGGTTATATCAGGGGATATGGCAGAGAGGCTCACGGATTCCGTGGAGAGTGCATTGCGGGCAGGTAAGGGGCAGTTGGTTGTCTCCTGTGCCGGTGAAGGAGATTCCTTCCGGGACATACCCTTTAGTGAGCATCTTGCCTGTGATGTATGTGGTATCAGCTATCCTGAGCTTTCACCGCAGCTTTTTTCTTTTAACAGCCCTCAGGGTATGTGCAGGGAATGTAACGGCCTTGGCCGGCGGGCCGAGATGGACCCGCGTCTGATAGTGCCTGATCCGGGGAAATCCATTAATGAAGGGGCGCTTGAGGCAGCAGGGTTTTCCATGAAAAACCAGAAAGGATGGGGATACCATATTCTTTTGACCATTGCCGGGGAGCTTGGTATCGATCTGAATAAGCCCTTTGATGGACTACCCGCGGAACATCGGGATGTTATCCTGTATGGCTCGGGGGACCGGGAGTTTGTGGTTAAATATACCGGACCGAAGTTTAATCTGGATTACAAGATGAAGTATGAAGGGGTTATTCCAACCATTCTGCGCCGCATGAAGCAAACTGTATCAGAAAGCCAGAAGATTCACTACGAGCGATACATGAGCACGATTCCCTGTTCCTCCTGCGAGGGGACCCGGCTGCGTCAAGAGGCAAGAAGCGTCAGGGTACATGGCAAAACCCTTCCTGAGCTTACATCGATGAGTATAGACAGCCTGGACCATTACTTTCAATCCGTCCGGTTTGATGGAAGCCAGGCTATCATTGCGGAGGAGCTTATCAAAGAGTTACGATCCAGGGTGCGCTTCCTCCTGAATGTGGGACTCGGATATCTTTCGCTGGAAAGGTCGGGTCCATCCCTTTCAGGAGGCGAATCTCAGAGGTTGCGTCTGGCGAGCCAGATGGGCACAGAGCTTACGGGTGTCCTCTATGTGCTTGACGAACCAAGTATCGGACTTCATCAGAGGGATAACCTTAAGCTTTTGAATGCCCTTCTTCATCTTCGGGATATTGGGAATTCGCTTATTGTGGTTGAGCATGACCGGGAGACAATGGAGTGTGCGGATCATATTATTGATTTCGGACCCGGAGCCGGTATATACGGTGGTGAGATAATCTTTTCCGGCCCTCCGGAAGAGATCGTCCATAATTCCCGGTCATTGACCGGCGAATACCTTTCCGGTAAGAGGCAGATCGATCTCCCTTCCGGCCGCAGGTCCCCGAATGGATGGCTTACCGTATGCGGGGTGGCAGAGAATAATCTGAAGGGCATGGATGTTTGCATCCCTCTCGGTGTCCTTTGTTTCGTCACAGGTGTCTCCGGTGCGGGAAAGAGCTCGCTGGTCCGGCAAATACTTTATCCCGCGTTGGCGAATCAGTTGCACGCCGCGCGGCTTCCGGAAGGGAAATTTAAAGGATTTATCGGGTTAGATCAACTGGATAAGGTGATATACGTAGATCAGAATCCAATCGGCCGAACCCCCCGGTCCAACCCCGCGACCTATGTAAAGGTATTTGATCTTATTCGCGAGGTCTTTGCCAGGCAAAGGGATTCTAAAATAGCCGGGTACAAGAAAGGTCGTTTCAGTTTCAATGTAAAGGGGGGCAGATGCGAGGCATGTTCCGGCGAAGGAATGGTAAAGGTTGAGATGCACTTTCTGCCTGACGTATATGTGCCATGCGAGGTATGCCACGGGACACGTTTCAATGAGTCTACCTTGCGCATTACTTTTAAGGGAAAGAATATCGCCCAAGTCCTCGATATGACGGTAGAAGAGGTCATGCCCCTATTTGCCCATCACCCCAGGATTATTCATATTCTCCAAACATTGCTGGATGTGGGGCTGGGATATATCAAGCTCGGTCAATCCGCCACTACGCTCTCAGGCGGAGAAGCCCAGCGTATTAAGCTTTCGAGGGAGTTGGCAAGGAAAAACACCGGCAGGACACTGTATCTTCTGGATGAACCGACAACAGGCCTGCACTTTGAGGATATAAAAAAACTTCTGGCTGTGCTCAATCGTCTTGTGGATGCCGGAAATACAGTGCTAATCATAGAGCATAATATGGATACCATAAAAACCGCGGACTATATCATCGACCTCGGACCTGAGGGAGGAGACCATGGCGGGGAAGTGGTTGCCGCAGGGACCCCTGAGGAGATCTGTCGTGTCCTGGCTTCTCATACAGGCCGGGTTTTGTGTAAGGTGTTGCCTGATGTTACTGTTAGATTGGCATAAAGATGGGTTGACATCAAGGGTAATTATGATAAACTGTAAATTAGTGCTTACTTACTAAATAATTTTGATTTTTTTAATAACTATACTTCAACTCTGATTTTTAACAGTTGTACTGTTAGAAGGGGGGAGGGAAATGGCAGAGGAGCTTTCAAAAGAAAGTGTCTACTCATTTAAGAACGAGTTTAAAGATGTCGGGATATTGGAGTTGAAGCCTGAGGAAAAGTCATATATGAAGGAAGTGGCGGAAATAATGCTTCAATGCAAGCAGGATTTAATGGCAACCTGGGGTGATATATTCTTAAAACACATCAGATCTCAAAAAAGCACATCAGCGGAAGAGGGATTCAATGATTCGGAAAATCTGGCGATGCAGATCCATGTTGTAAGTCTGGTGAATGATTTTATAAAATATTTGAATGAAAGAGATC
>JBLIRS010000258.1:0-5596 GCA_049472415.1 bacterium
TTTAGTATTCTATGTTTTAATAAGTCTTCTCGTTATATTTTTGTGTTGGATTATTAGCAGTTTTTTTATTCAACATTTTATAGTCGTTACTGAACACATTGATTTGGCGAGAAGTATACTGTTTTTATGTGGCATAGATTTTGGGATCAAACTTATAGACATAGTCTTTAGTGGTATGCTGTTTGGTCTTCAACAATTTTATATTAAAAATTTTATTGATATTATAATTATAATCATAACAAACCTTATTATCTATACATTTCTCTCTAGAGGTTATGGTATTCTTTGTTTATTAACAATAATCATAGTTTTTGATCTTTTAAAGACTGCGATTTTGTTCATAGCCTGCAAAAAAGTCTATCCATCAATGGAGTTCAAGTTATCCTCTGTAAATAAAGAATCATTTAGAACACTTTTATCATTTGCAAGTAAAGTATTTACTTCATCGAGTCTCTCCAGGATTGCTTACAATGCTGACCCGATTATTATCAGCTACTTTCTATCGCCTGTATGGACCACTATTTTTTCCATACCTCAGAGACTCGTACGATATGTTAAACAGACTACGTGGTCATTGACTGCTATCTTTTTACCTGTTTTCAGTGATTTAGATAAAAGAAAGGACCTGGATGGCCTCCAGACTATTTATTTTAATTACACGCGTTATATCCTTATTGCACTTCTCCCACTTATAGTAGCCGTTTCTGTTTATGGAATATTATTTATAAGCCTTTGGGTCGGGGAGAGTTATGCTCAGAAAAGCAATATTGTGTTTTATCTTCTCTTGGGGAGCATGTTTGTCAACTTTTTTCAGCCCTTAGACCAGCGGCTATTTATGGGCACAAATAAATTGAATATTATGGTAATATTTTCTGCTGCTTCTTCTATATTGAATGTAACACTCAGTATTATACTAGTAAAACCATATGGTATTAATGGCATTGCCTTTGCGACATTAATCACCATTTTTTTTCTCAGGATCTCTTATTTATTTCTTGCATTTATATATTATGACATAGGCATACCCAAATATATATATTTAAGCACAAGTTCTCCAATTTTTTGCTCAGCATTTTATGGTGCCGCTCTTCTTTTTATAAAGTCAAAATTTTCATGCAATTCATACTATCAAATAATTTTACAGGTAATGGCATGTTTACCGATATATATACTCATAAGTTACTTTTTTTCTTTAAAAAGCAATGAAAAGGCCTATGGGAAGGAATTGATTCGAAATAAGTTATCCATAATTAGTATAAAAAAAATTAAGGGTATTTTAAACAATAAAAAAATTTTAGGTTAGTAAATTTCATGTTTAGACTGAGGATTCAAATTTAAGAAAAAAATTACAACAAAAATAATATCAATCTCTTATCAGGAGACGCCTATGATTGAAATTGTCCCGAAAATTAAAGATATCCGCAAAAAACACGGGCTCCGAAAAGGATTAAAACGGTTAACCAAATTATACATAAATCGTGTTTTTTTTAATTACTCTAAACAGGACCTCAAGGGTGATCTGAACGCATTGGGTATATTACGGGGAGATATCATTTTTGTCCACAGTGCACTAAGTAAGATCGGTTATGTAAAAGGTGGAGCACCTACTATCATCAAGGCATTAATGGAAGTAGTTTCTGAAGAAGGAACTATTTTGATGCCTGCATATCCTATGCGGGGAAACGCTTATAAATATGTTTCTAAGAATCATGTCTTTGATGTCCGAAAAACGACCACCGGTTCCGGGACAATCCCTGAAATATTTCGAACGTTTCCTGGGACATTGCGGAGTTTACATCCAACACATTCAGTATGCGCATGGGGAAAGGATGCTCAATATTTTATTGAAGAACATGAGAAGCAGGTTGGACCTTTCGGTTTCGGAACCCCCTTTTATAAATTCATTGAAAGAGGTGGTAAAGGTCTTATACTTGGAGCAAAACTGGGCAATTTTACTGTACTAAGATGTATAGAGGATATCAGAAAGGACTATCCATATTTCACTTACTGCGATAAGGTTTTCAGACTTAAGGTGATAGATTATAAAGGCAATGAGTTTTTTGTAAATACAAAGGTCCATAACGCCATTGCAGATCCATACAGAGATGTGGATGGCTTGTTACTTCCACTGTTTAAAAAGGATGGAATGGTAAGGGTCGGTAAGGTCGGCAAAGCCATTAGCTATTTGGTGCAAGGTAAAGGGCTTTTTGAATATATGGAAGATCTGCTGTCCAAAGGAATTACTCCATGGAAAGAAGCTTTTCCTGCATTCCCCGGATGATGGGAACCTTGATTAAAGAGGAAAGATATTATGTATAATATAGCTTATCCGGTCATGGAGCCTTTTAAAATATCTATGCGAAAATTAGTTGATAATAAGACGCACATAAAAGAGGCCGTTGAATGGATTTATAGGGCCCAAGATGCTACTCCTGACCGAGGCGTTTCTCATAGTTATCATCTGTTTAAAGGCTGGACCTCATCTTATCCCGAGACTACCGGATATATAATACCTACCCTTCTAAATTGGGCATTTTTAAGCAAAGAGAATGAATCTAAACAAAGAGCTATTGAGATGGCGGATTGGGAGACGAACATACAGATGGAAACCGGTGCCATACAAGGGAATGTAGTAAGCTTGCCTGAAAAGACCCCGGTTATTTTTGACACAGGACAAGTTCTGTTTGGCTGGTTAAGCGCTCATAATTATACAGGGAATATAAATTATCTTAATGCCGCAAAAAAGGCCGCGGATTGGTTGATTGAAAATATCGATGAAAATCATATCTGGAGTACCTATGGAAATCCCGGAGCAAAAACAAGTATTCATACTTATAATGTACGATGTGCATGGGCTGTGCTTGAACTGTATAAAAAAACCAATGAGTATAAATACTTGGAACCTATGAGAAATTTCCTGGATTGGGTATTAACCCAGGAGGTAGGCCGAGGATGGTTTAAAAATAATTGCCTCAATAACAATAATCAACCACTTCTGCATACCATTGCATATACAAGCAGGGGGCTCTTAGAATCGGGTATTATATTAAGTGAAGAAAAATATATTAATGCCTCAATCAGGACCTCTGATGAACTAGTTAAACATATTTCTAAAAACGGGAAAATGCCCGGTCGTTTTAACAAGAACTGGCAGGCATCAATAAAATGGTCATGCCTTACTGGTATGGCCCAGATGTCTATTGTGTGGAATAAGCTTTTTAAATATACCGGAAAAACAGAGTATAAGAAGGCATATGAACAGGTTAATCATTTTTTAAAAAGGACACAGGATATTACAACAGATAATCCCGGTATTAAAGGTGGCATAAAGGGATCACACCCTATAAACGGCGGATACTGTCCATATAGGATTTTAAACTGGGCCACAAAATTTTTCATAGATGCCTTGTTGCTGGAAGAGTATCCTGAAGAAGAATTTGGAATTATATGATTGATAATAAATTTGATTGATTAGGAAAAATAATGAAAAGAATCCTTGCCATAACTTATTGTTTCCCACCTATTTTTGTTCCGGCAACCATGTGTTATGTAAAACTTGTGAAAGGACTTTCCGAAGATGGATACAATGTCTGTGTTTTTTCAATAGATCCACGATCATTCAGCTCAACTAATTCCAATTATAATAAGTTGGATAAAGATCTTAATAAAATTGTTCCACATAGAATAATCAATAGGACCGTTTGGTCTTTTGAAAAAAATGTTTTATTTAAGATATTAAAAAAATATAATATCTTATATAAACTTTATGAGCCTTTTAAAAAGGAATGGTATTATTCGGCTGTTTTACATGCAAAAAAATTTAAAGATTACGATATAATACTTAGTTGCTCCCAGCCCCATTCAAGTCACCTTGTCGGATATCACTTAAAAAAAACCATGAACAAACCATGGATTGCCTATTTTAGTGATCCATGGATAGATAATCCATATTCAAATTATCGGTCCGAAAAGATATATAAATATCATTTAAAACTTGAGAATAAGGTTATCTGTAATGCTGATTATGTCTTATTTACAACAAAAGAGACACAAGACCTTGTTATGAGAAAATACCCGGCTGCTTTTTTAAATAAAACCGGCATAATCCCTCATTCTTTTGTACCTGAATGGTACAATCTTTCAAACGGAAAAGATGAGAGAAATAATGGAAGAATAAAGGTTCTCCATACAGGAAATTTTTATGGTCCCAGAACCCCTATCCCTTTATTTAATAATTTGATAAGGTTGAAAAGAGAAGTAAAAAACATCTCGGATAAAATAGAGTTCCTGTTTTATGGTGATATGGCTCCAGCTTATAGAAGCTTTATCTGTGAAAATAAGCTTAATGACATTGTTGAAATTCATAATACAATCCCCTATATCACCTCTCTTGGTTTAATGAAGAATGCAGATTATCTATTACTAATCGATGCACCCTTGACATCTACGAAAGAAAGTGTCTTTCTTCCTTCTAAGTTGGTGGATTACATAGGCAGCTATAAAAAAATAATTGGTATAACCCCTGATCAAGGTGCAAGTGCAAAATTATTAAAAGATACATCCAATCATGTTTGGGATATCCAAGATGAGGATTTTATTTATAGAAATTTGAAGGGGCTTGTTGACGGAAAATTAATTATTGAACCTAAAAAAGAAAAAATTGATTCATATCACTATAAAAATATTGCCAAAAAGCTATCAAAGATTATTGAACAGCTTTAGATAACACTAGCATTATTAATTTAAAAAAAGGATGACTTTTCCATGATGAAATTAGAGAACCCAATTGAACATAGTTTGTCAGACAATAATATATTAAATCCGAATTACTGGGATCAAAGAAGGAAGTCTTACATCACAAGAAAAATCGATCCCAAGAATTACAATCTCTTTGGCGTTCCCTTCGTAGATCGTTTGAAGCCTTATCTGAAACCTGACATCACAAAACGGGTCCTTGAGATCGGTTGTGTCCCCTGTGAATATCTTTGTGCCTTAGCCAAGGAATTTAAATATCAGGTTTATGGTATTGATTTTACGACTAAAATACATCTTGCCGCAGACTTTCTGAAGGCTAACGGGATTAAGAATTTTAAGTTGTTTAATGAGGACTTCCTTAGTTGGAGGACTGATGAGCGTTTTGACATCATTCTTTCCTTGGGGTTTATAGAACATTTCATTGATTATGAATCTGTTATTGAGAAACATATAGAATTACTTGCTGATTCTGGTTATCTGGTATTGGGACTTCCTAACTTCCGCTACGGGCAATTTTTTATGCGCTGCCTGATTGATAAGGAGCATATAAGAAGACATATAATGGATTGCATGAATTTAAAGAAGATAAGATCAATTTTAGAAGAAAAAGGCATGACCGTCCATGAATTGGATTATATCGGAGGGACATTTAACATAGGAACGATTGGTTTTGATAAACAAATTAAAAGAAATATTTTCCAAAAAGTATTGTTAAAAATTACAGAAGGAATTGCATGGAGAACAGAGTCTATTCTGAAAAAAGGAAATATCAATATTCCAAACAGATATTTTTCGCCTTATATTTTTTCAATATCCCAGAAAAAAATTTTTAGTAGTAATT
>JBLIRS010000259.1:0-5593 GCA_049472415.1 bacterium
GATATGCCACCATATTCAACACTGTTCTGGATCTTCAGGAGGGTAGCCGGGTGCTGGATGTGTATCGTCCTCCTTCCGTATTCCTGCTAAGCACCCCCTATGAAAGACACCAGATATTCCATGGTCTGTATACACCGCCGACCGTTGAAAATCCTGATGGTGTAGAAGGCATCAATACGGAAGATTACCCGATAATCAGTTTCGATTTCAGGGCCCCTCTCGGAATTGAGCCCTGGGATATCTTCGAGCTGAATGTCATAGGGACCACAGTTGGTGAAAATGCCATAACCATCAGGATCGTACCCTTGCAGCCGCCTGCTGGGGCTTACCTGGGACCAGTAAGCAGCACCGATGGCATGTACGGCGCAACTGCTGCTGTTACCGGTTTTAGCACTCAGGGATTACAGATTACCGTAGCCATTGGCCGGGGTATGCTTGACGGCTCATGGCATGCCGTTTGGGTCGATCTGGATGATATTGTTACAAATGTGGTAGACAACTTCGATGAGATCGATCCTAATGATAAAGACGATTGGTATATGGAAATTGCCAGCACCATTGCCGTCAGCGGTCAGATGTTCCGCCTGGACAACCTCATGTTCAGGGCCGGTCCAAGCCACATCGTCGGCGACTATCCCGATCTTTTCGAGATGGGCCCCCTGTACGCCCAGATCTTCGAGCCATACCGGTATCTGTTTGTCGCGGATTACGCGGGCGCCGGTCATCCGGGCACCAGTATAACAGAAGAAAGAATTATCGATTTTATGCTCGATCTGGATAATTTCATTACGGACCCTAACCTCATCATCGATACATGGCTGCAGGACAGCAATGTGGGTGGCGTAATTCAGATGGACCCCAATTACCTCGATCCTAATCATTCCAGTTACGGCACTCCGGAGCCTTACTACTCCGACCTGTTGGACCGTGATTTTGTCATAGACATAAATCTGCCACTTTTCTCGGACCCCAACCTTAGGATAGGAAGTGCGGAAGCGGAAGAGGTCAATGACGCAGGCACCCTGGGGTGGAACTCCACCATAGGCGGATATGGCGCAAACGGGATTCAGTCCTTTTTGTTACAGCCGCTTCCGGTTAATCCATATGACGGCATGCCTACCTATCTCCCTGCTTACTATGTAGCCCTGGAAGCAGCCAGGACATTCGGCAGGCCTTATTTTCCGCCATCTATAGTATTTGTCTTTGAAAGCGCCATGTGGAATTCCGGGATTATATTCTGGCCCAATATTGCTACCCTGGATTATACACCCCAGTATTTTGAAGACCTGATCGTGACTATCGAGGTGACCAACGGGGTTCACTCCGATGTGAGGACCTTCCCCATATCTGTGGTCAATTACCCTGTGGAGAACTATCCGCCCGTGCTTCAACTGGATATCGATGATCAGATCTTTTATGTGGGCGAGGTCCATGAATACATCATGATGTTTATTGATCCCGATTGTTTTATATTCTCCATGTCACCCGCTCCCGCGACTACACATGTGCCTGGATTTCCGCTTTCCGCAAACTTCAGGACCGACATGGACGATCTCACATGGTCTATGACAATAAACGGTTTAACCGCTTATCAATACGGCCCATGGATCGAGCAGATTATCAATCCGTGCAACGGTATAATCACATGGGTGCCTAAATTCGAGGGTGCTTACGATGCAGTTGTCAACTGCAGAGATGCCAGGGGCGGAACCGCCTTTGGAGAAATTACCATCTTTGCCATAAACAGGGGCACATGGCTTAACCATCCGCCCATCATCCTGGGCGGGCCAACACAACCGGTGGTAATCAAGGCGGGGGAGGAGTTTATCCTCCATACACCCAATTTTTATGTTGAAGACCCTGATGGAGATGAGATATACGCCTCCTGCAATATCGGCACCTGTGGCCGTAGCGTGGACGGCAGTTTTCTATGGAGATTCCAGAGCAACTTCCCTGGTTCCTATATGGTGGAGATCATCTTTTATGATATAAGAGGCGGATATGCCATCATGGAATTCTTCCTGGATGTGAAACCATGGTGGAGTTATTGATATCGTCTAAGTAATGTATCGGATGAAATCATCCGGATAAATGCAGAAGGGGGAGCATTTCTTCTGAAATGCTCCCCCTTTTTTACAGAATGTGCTTAATCAAAAGCTATTTTTTAATTATATTATAAATATATTGCAATATCTTTATTAGCCATATTGACCGGAAAAATAATTATTGATATATTTAAATACAAAAAAACCCTATAATCAAAGAAAAAGCTTATAATTATCAACAATCAAGAAAAGGCCTGAAGTAATGAAAACAGATAAAGGCATAGAAAGGTTAATCCTGCTCCTCTTCTTTTTATCGGGTTTTTGCGGGATGCTCTATGTATTTAGCTGTATCCAGGGATTAAAAATTTTTCTGGGCCCTTCCCTTTTATCAATTATCAGCGTTATTACAATATTTTTAGGCGGGATGTCCATGGGAGGCTTTTTTACCGGGCGTTTTATCGATGGCAGGACTGATCCTCTGAAGATATATGGATTGCTGGAAGGAGCCATAGGTATCTATGCCATTATGCTTCCATGGTTGATCCTGTGGGCCTCACTAATTTATAAGGTCATTTATCCAGACATCCGGCTGCCTTTCCATATCTCCTTTGCCCTTAGATTTCTTTTATGTTCCCTAATCCTCATGGTTCCATCCTTTGTTATTGGAGCAGTCTGGCCGGTTATAAGCAAACTGCTCATCCATAAGATAGATAATCCGGGCAGGGCAACAGGAAAGATTTACGGGATTAATATACTGGGTTGGGCTGTCGGGGCACTGACAGCGGGTTTATTCTTTCTTCCCAATTTCGGAGTAAACAGCACCTTATATTTTGCCGCCTGTATTGATTTAATCATCTGTGCCTGTGCCGTTCTGCTACACAGAAATATCCGGTCATGGGAGATGATGCCGTATGAAGTATCAACAACACAAAATGAAAAAACGGTTATAAGCAAAAAAAGAGGCGGTTATGGAAGGGGGCAGCGGATACTTCTTTTCGGATATGGTCTTTCCGGCCTTGCCGCAACCATGTACCTGGCCATTTGGCTAAGGGTCCTGACCATCTTTCTGGGCTCGTCCTTTTTCGCCCTGTCACTGATTTTATCCGCCTTTCTTTCAGGTCTGGCCCTGGGCAGCTTATGTCTGGCAAGATTCGTAGATACAGGGAAAGACCTTTCCATATTTCCGGGATTGATCGAGATAATAATCGGTCTTTCATTCCTGGGGATCATCCCCATCCTTGAAAGGTATCCCCTTTTTATTGACGCCATCCAAGTGAACTTTGCCAAATCCTCCATGTTTCTTCATTCAACCGGTTTTTTATTACTCTTTTTTATCATGTTCATACCCGCACTTCTCCTGGGTCTTTCCTTCCCCCAGGCATGCAGTCTGCTCTCCGATAAAATCAATGCAGCAGGGAGATTAATCTCCGCAGTTTTTTCTATCAATGCCCTTGGTTGCATGACAGGGATATTGTCGGGAGGTATTCTTCTTACGGTCTGGCCCGGACTAAGAAAGGGGAAATTTGTGCCTGTCTGGATCCTTGTCTTCACAGGGTGTATGCTTTTATCATTGAGCAGATCCCTGTCCCAAAAAATAAAAATAACCATGTTTATCCTTCTGGCAGGATCTCTAATTGTATTTTCCAAATTCATTCCCATATGGGAGATGCCCTTTTTCAGGGATGCCCCTTACCGGTTTGCCTGTCATCACGACGGATATCATAGGGAGAAGGGTTCAACAAATATAGATGGATCATCCAAGGATATATTAAAAAAGAAGAAGCAGGAGACCCTTTTTTATAAGGAAGGGATAATCAATATTGTCTCCGTGATAGAGGATAAAGAAGACATTGTAATGCGGGTGAATGGCGGAACGGAATGCTCAACCGGAAGGGACCTTGCCGCCAGGGTGCTGACCGGGCATATTCCATTGTTGTTACATAATAATCCGCAGGACATACTCCTTATAGGTCATGGATGTGGTATCACTCTCGGTTCCATAATGCAATATCCCGTCCGGGAAATGGAATGTGTCGAGTTCTCGGAAGGGATTATAAAAGGATCGAAATATTTCGATAATTTTAACAATGATTCCTCAAAAGATCCCAGGTTGAAGATTATAGTTGAAGATGCCAGGCATTACCTCACGTTCACGGACAAGAAATATGATGTGATCATCTCACAGTCTTTTAATATTTGGCCTGAGGCAATAGCTGACCTTCCGACAAGGGAGTTCTTTATCCTTTGCAGGGAAAGGCTTAAATCCGGGGGAGTGGCTGCCATGAGCCTTCCGGTCCGGGATATGAACTCAGACACCTTCAAATCAATCCTTTTTACATGGCAGAAAATTTTCCCCTTCATGAATCTCTGGGAGACAATCATGGGCGAGGATTATCTTTTGATAGGCTCAAATGAGAGGTTAAGATGGGATTACACCCATATCGTTGAACAGATGCATACAGCAGAAATAGCATCGGATCTTTCCAGGATAAATATAAAAGACCCTCCACTTGGGCTCCTAGCCCTCTTTTTCCTGAACAAAAAGGGATTGCCTTCCACATGCTTTACAGGGGAGGACTTTTTGTATAATGATGAAATGAAGGCATACCTTGTCCCAAGTTTTGTCTATGGCGACAAAAGAGACTACCCGCTTAAAGATTTACAGCAAAGCAGGGGGAACGGGCTTTCCGGTCTTCTGGCAAATCTTGAAGGGCTTGACAACTCTGAGATAAATACTATTAAAGTGAAGATAGATAAGGCAATTGAAGCCAGGAGATTGATCAGTAACGCATATATACATTTAATCAAAAATGAATCCAGGGACAAGGTCCTGGAGGGGTTAAAAAAGGCCCTTCAAATAAATCCGGATGACAGGAAGGCCATAGAGCTTTATACTGATACACTCTATGCGACTGCCACGGATTACGCCAATCAAAAACGTTTTGATCTGGCCCTCTGGACGCTTTTAGAATTATTGAGAGTAATGCCTGACAATTTAGATGCCCATTATTTTCTTGGTAAAACATACTATGATATGGGTCTTATCGATCAGGCCATAAGAGAATATGAAAAGGTGATAGAGTCCAGACCTGAAGATGAAGAGGTCAATTGTCAACTGGGGATAGCTTATTTAAACAATGGCTGGATTGATCTATCCATGAGCCTTTTCAACCGCGCCATAAGAATCAACCCTGATTACGCTGATCCTCATCTCTACCTGGGGGCTGCATATTTTAAAAAGGATATGATAGATAATGCCATTGAAGAATATAAAAACGCGATCTTTTTAAGCGCAGCCAATGCCGACGCCCACTATAACCTGGGCATTGCTTACCTGAAAATAGGCATGATTGACGAAGCTGTCTCAGAGTGGCAGGAGGTCATCAGGATCAGGCCGGATGATATCAATAGCAGGTATAACCTTGCAATGGCCTATTATAACCATGGGGATATCGATCAATCCATCATCCAATTAGAGGAGGCCATAAAGTATAAACCCGATTTCTCTCAGGCCAGATCTCTCCTTGAAATCCTTCATCAGATGAGTG
>JBLIRS010000026.1:0-17282 GCA_049472415.1 bacterium
GGACAATCGGAGCAATAATACTTGGTCCTATTATTCTTCCTCTCTATATTTCCAAACGACCCGTAAAAGGGAAAGATTTACGGGAAGTTTTCAAGTGGCAAAAACTTTTTACCGGTCTTGCACTATTTTGGGCAGTTTTGTTGATGTTGATTGGCATTTGGGGCAGGAATATCCCTACCGATACAACTAAAGAGGAATCTCTGGAATATCGGCTCGCGGTCATGAACACCGGAGGTAATATCAGTGAGAATGATGCCACCATTGGACGTTTTCGGTCTTTGCTTTCACAGTTATCAGACAGCTATATAGAGGACGCACAGCAAATTGCCAATATGTCCGTAATAATCCGTGACAGATTAAGCTCCAGCGGCACTAATGAATCTTTATTGAATATCATGGAAGGCCTTAATCAAATATTATGGCCCCAGGACTCACAAAAAAAGAGATATTCGGAATACGCATTTGCCTATGCAGGTTTGAGAAATAAGGGATTGTCCCATCAAGATGCAATTGAAACCTTACAGAGCGTTGCGAGTGGTTATTGATTAAATTATGGATATTAATAAGAATCCTTTTTGTCCGATCCTCTCAGTATTTATACTTATACTGCTCATCTTTTTTTCCACACACCTTTTCTCTGAAGAAATAAAGCCCGCATTTAGTGAGCCCTTGACTCATCCGGGCCGCCGGGTTCTTCAAGACAGAAGAAAGGATAAAGTCAATGATTTGAATCATGATAGGGACAAGAATAAAAATAAAAACAAGGATACGGTTGTTGATAAAGACAGAACAGACTTAAAGCTTGGTGTGACTTTGATGTGGGATTATGACCAGTTTAACGGTATTCATATAAACAGGAAACAAAAAAATTATCAAGTAGTCAATGAGACGGAATTAAGACGGGCAAGTATTGATATAGAGTGTGAGATTGATGATGACTGGCAGGCGGAATTCCAGGTGAGTTTTGAAGATGAGGACCAGTCACCGGAGGTGGAGGATGCCTTCATTTCTTTTACCGGATGGGAGAATTTTGCATTTAAGATCGGGCAAACAAAGGAGCCTTTCGGATTAGAAGAATTAACCAGTTCCAAGCAAATCAGCCTGATTGAACGATCCATGGCAACCAGCGCATTTGCGCCCGGAAATCATCCGGGTCTTGAAATATCCGGACATCAAAGACCTTTCACCTGGGCGATAGGGTGTTATGAGTCTGAAGATAATAAAAACAAAAGGGATTCATATGCCTTGACCGGCCGTTTTGTCATGACTCCATGGGAATATGAAGAGCGTATTTTGCATATAGGGGCTGCCGGATCTTTTAGAGATTTCAATGGAGAAGAGTATAAAATCGAAACCCATGCCGAGGTGCACACTGCTGAAGAGATTGTAAGAATCGTTGAAACCCAGGCGGATGAAGTTCAGCTATTGGGCCTGGAATTAGTATCGATTTTGGGGCCTTTTTCTATACAGGCGGAACATATGGGTGCAAAGATTAAAGCGACTGTTGGCAAAGATGCTTTCTATTCGGGTTATTATATACAGGGAAGCTATTTTTTAACCGGTGAAACACGTTCATATAAAAAGGGAACGTTTAAATCAATAAAACCCCTCAAAACATATGGCGCCCTGGAATTGCTGTACCGCTATAGTTTTCTCGATGCAGAGGATAACAATAATGGTGTTCGCGTATCAAATCACACATTGGGGGCGAATTATTACTTTAATAAATGGATCCGGCTTATGGCCAATTATATAAAGACAACCCTCGTAGATGGAGTATCAGAAGTGAAATGCAAAGCCGATGCTATTTCTTTCCGAATGCAGTTCGCCTTCTGATTATAATAATTATATATCTCGCCCGCGTGGTCTTAAATTCGACCATGAGGGCGAGCCATCATGCCTTTATACTGTGTTTAATTTTAATTTTTTTTCAGCAATTATTATTAATCCGCTACAATAAAATAAAATGTTATGTTAATATTGGATTAATGTTAAATTTATGTAAATTTTTTTGGCACGTTAATTGATATAGAAGGAACTATAGTTCAAATTTCGGTTTCTTGTTTCAACCGGGTATTAATCTTGTGACATATTAAATTCATTAACATGATGAAAAAACGGGATTTACGAATATGATAGAGAGAGAAGGTCTGCATTTGAGACATGAATTAAAGTACTACATTGATCCGCCGCAATACCGCATCCTTAGAAGCCGGCTTTCTGCTGTTTTATCCTTGGACCCGCACGCAGGTTCAAACGGCAGATATCATATCAGAAGCCTCTACTTCGATGATTTCAAAAACACTGCATTTTTTGAAAAACAGGCAGGGGTGGCCCGGCGCAAAAAATTCCGCATGCGCATTTATGATTATAGTGACGCGGTTATCAAGTTCGAAAAAAAGGTCAAACTGGACCAATATATAGGTAAAGAGAGCACCAGCCTTACCCGTAAGGAGGCTGACAGAATATTGTCCGGTGACATCTCCTTTCTGGCTTCTTCCGAAAAACGTCTTCTCAGGGCATTTTATCTTGAGAGCAGGCGTAATCTCTTACGCCCTAATGTGATTGTAGATTACTATCGTGAGGCCTATATACATCCCATGGGTAATGTCCGGATCACATTTGATATAGGTCTTCACACCGGGCTTAATTGCTTGTCGATCTTTGATAAGGATGTTTTCACCGTAGGGGCCATCGAAGAACCGGGTGTTATTTTAGAGGTAAAGTATGATAATTTTATGCCCCAGGCCATCAGGGGCCTGTTTCCCAGTACAATTCGACCCCGTTTGTCCGTAGGAAAATTTGTCATATGCAAAAAATATCACAAATACAACGACTGGGAGGACAATTGATATGGGCACCTTAAATCAATTAATGAATGCACTGGGAGGCCTGTCTTTCGTAGACCGGCCCCTGACCATACAGAGGGTAATACTGACATTGCTTATCACCTTCGCCGTGGCCCTTTTCATATTCTATATATATCGTAAAACATTTAAAGGAGTTCTTTATACGCGAAATTTTAATGTAGGACTGGTTATGACCGCATTGGTTACAGCGCTTATCATTATGCCAATCAGCTCCAATATTATCCTGTCACTGGGCCTGGTGGGAGCATTAAGTATTGTACGCTTTCGCACTGCCATAAAAGATCCCATAGACATAGTATTCATGTTTTGGTCAATCGCTGTGGGGCTCACCTGTGGTGCGGGCTTTTATATGGTAGCAATTGTAGGAAGTCCTATGATTGGTTTATTCATATTCCTGCTGAGCCGGGCGAACTTCGGAAGCGCAGATCCATATCTCCTTGTTATTCATCATAACAATGGAACCGAATCAGAGATTCAAAAGGTCCTGCCCGCTCACAGACTTCAGTCAAGAACGATTAACTCTAACGGCGTAGAATTGATGCTTGAGGTACGCATACATTCTGACGATGCAACCCTGGTGGACAAACTTTTAAAGATCGATGGCGTCAAGCATGCCGCGCTGATCAGCTATAATGGTGACTATGTATCTTAAAACATAGATAGATTATTAAGGATCAATTAAGATGAATGTAATGGACAAATTGACTAGAAAAATCCGGAAAAAAAGATATATTTTTCTAATATTATTATTTTCAGGGCTGTTTCTGATGACCTTTATCGCAAGGAACAAAAGTGTTTCTCAAAACAAAGATTATCAAACAGAGGAACAATATTATAAAGGGTCCGACGATTATATATTTCCTTACACACTTACCCATCCCGCAAGGAAGTTCAAGATGCCACACTGTTTGAATGAGATTTCTGGTTTATCCTATATGGGAGGAAATAAATTGGCTTGTATCCAGGATGAAAAGGGGACAATTTATTTTTTTGATTTGGATAAAGGGAAAATCACGGAAAAATTAAAATTCGGCGAGGAAAAAGACTATGAAGATGTCGAGGTTGTTAATAATAATGCCTTCATTTTGCAAAGCAACGGAAACATCTTTAAGTTAAAGGACCTTGAGTCGAATATCCCAAAGTTAAAAAAATATAATACAGCACTTTCTGGAAGGAATGATGCAGAAGGATTGGCCTTTGATAGAGATTCCAATGCATTGCTGATTGCCTGTAAGGATTCTCCTTATCTGAAAAAGAAATGCGATGATTTGATGGGAAAAAAGGCCGTGTACAGGTTTGATTTGCAAACGAAAAAGATTTCCAAAGAACCTGCTTGCTTAATCAACATTGACGATTTAAAGAATATTGAGGAGCATTCTTCATCAAAAAAATCCTTTATCGGGAATCTTAATATATTCAATCCACGAAAAAGAGATTTCAATTTCAGGCCTTCCGGCATTGCCATACATCCCAAGACTAATGATATATATATCATTTCCTCAGCCGACAGGATGCTTATTGTCATGGATCGAAAAGGAGATATTATTGCAGCTAAAAAATTAGACAAAAAAATCTTCAAACAGCCGGAAGGAATCTGTTTTAGTCCTGAAGGGGATCTGTTTATTTCAAATGAAAAGAATGGCAGCAAGGCAAACATTTTGATGTTTAATTATGAAAAACAGGTAAAAAGTTCTTAAGGGAAGCGTGTTCGCTTTTTTTAATAGTATTATTAAGAAAATAAAAACAAAGGAGTTCACGGGTGGTTTTTATGAAATGGATATTTGGGGATGGGCAGATATATAATAAATTGAATTTTAAAAAAGGTAAATTGTACCTTTTAATAAGTGTTTTTGGCCTTTCTCTTCTCCTATTTACGTTCCTGCCCATCCCTATCATCCCGGGCAATTGCACCCGGGCAATTGCAAAACTCTACATAAATGAATTCATGGCCGATAATGATAACACAATTGAGGACCCTGATGAATCAGGGGCTTTTGAAGATTGGATCGAGATATACAATTCAGGAAGTTCGACAGTAAATATGGGAGGAATGTACCTGACAGACGATCCCAACGATCCAACCCAGTGGCAGGTCCCTGCCGGTGTTTCTATTCCTGCACATGGATATTTGCTCTTCTGGGCCGACAATGATGAGGAAGAAGGTAACACCCACACAAATTTCGGTTTGAATAAGGCTGGAGAGCAGATTTTATTGCTCGCATCAGATCATTCAACTGTGCTCGATTCCATTAAATTTGCTGAACAGATGACCGATGTTTCCTATGGAAGATACCCGGACGGATCTTCTTCATGGGGATTTATGATTGCGACTCCCGGCGCACAAAACAGCCAGCATAATACTCCACCCCAAATTACAGGCCTGAAGCATACTCCTAATATACCCGATGAAAGCGAACAGGTTTGGGTTACATGCACAGTCACAGATGACGGCATCTTATCAAATGTCCGGCTTTTATACAATGCAGGCAACGGATTTGTTTCTGTTTTGATGAAGGATGACGGCACACAAAACGACGGCAGCAGCGGAGACGGCCTTTTCGGGGCAAAGATCCCTGCCTTTTCAAAAGACACGGTTGTGAATTATTATGTCACTGCAACTGACAGCCTCGGATCACAAGCTATGAATCCGGCTACTGCCCCGGATAGAACCTATTCCTATGCAGTGGGTTATGTGGCACCTCCGCTTTATATCAACGAATTTATGGCCGACAATGATAGCGTCATTGCAGACCCTAACGATCCGAATAGTTTTGAAGATTGGATAGAGCTTTATAATGCAGGTGAAAATTCAATTGATCTTGGCGGTATGTATATCACCGATGATTTGACCAATTCCACTAAATGGCAGATCCCCTCCGGAATTACTATCCCTTCTGGAGGCTATCTGTTTTTTTGGGCTGACAACGATGACGAAGAAGGCAGCACCCACACAAACTTCAACTTGAACAAAGACGGAGAACAAATCGGATTGTTTGACAGAGATACAAGAGGGAATATGTTGATCGACGAAGTTGTGTTCGGCGAACAGATCATAGATATCTCTTACGGAAGGTTATGTGATGGCGAAGAGCCCTGGGTGTTTTTTGAAGATTCAACACCTGGCTATTCTAATACATCCCCTGCCGGAACGTACAACTATATATGCAGATTTTCACAAACCACAAATAGTTATTCTGCAATAAATAAAATATGTACGGACCCATCCTCAATCAATTTTTTTGATGCTGTCTCTGGCATGTGGTATTCTGCATATCCCTTTTGGGATAAACCCTCAGGTCAGAATTTTTCCATAGAAACGGATCAGAACTATATCATATCAATAATCTCATTCTAGTTTCTCTTTTCGAAACATCAGACTGGTTGATTTTTGATCGGTTTGATTATACAAAAACCCTTCCTTATGAATAATGGGAAGGGTTTTTGTATAAAATAAAATATCTTTTTTCTGGATTATTTTAATAGCTTTTCTTATCAGACAAAGGGCGATGCACTGGAAATTGTATCAATGGTTGATGTTGTAGTAAGGCCGCTATATAGCCCGGAGCTTCCAAGACCATACAATCCCATCAAGCCGCCATACATGCCATAAAGCCCGCCATACATGCCATAGAGCCCGCCATAGCTCCCATACATACCGTAAAGTCCGCCATACATGCCATAGAGCCCGCTATAGCTCCCATACATGCCGTAGAGGCCTCCATACATGCCATAGAGCCCGCTATAGCTCCCATACATACCGTAGAGGCCACCATACATGCCATAAAGCCCGCTATAGCTTCCATACATACCGTAGAGCCCGCCAAGCAATCCGGTTGTGCTTGTTGTGCCGAATGACCCATAAGTTCCGCCATACATGCCATAAAGTCCGCCGTATATACCATAATATGCATTTGTCTGATTAACGATACAAAGGCTGAAAGCAACTACAAGCAACAGGATTAGTAATATAAAAATCTTGTTCCTTCTCATTTCACTAACCTCCAAACTTATATATTCTTCTTTTCTATTTACATTTTTCTTAAAATAGAAAAATAGATATTAATCGTTTCAAAATAATTATTCTTATGCTAACCTCCTTTCAATCTCCTTTTTTCCCTAATCATCTTCTAACTCCAAAGCCATAGACAATTCAAGGATTGATTCTTCAAGCAGTTCCTGATATCGTCCGTATTCAATCCAGTCCCCTTTCTGAATGCTCCCCTGAGCGGCTTGAAAATACTGGGTTACCTTTCGAGCCAGGTCGATAACAGATTCTTCATCACTATCCGAATCCGGATGGACTGTCTCGGCACCTAATGAAAAGGAAGATAATTCGGAGCTCTGTACATCGAAAATCTTTTCCAATGCATCGATAAGCGTCTTTTTCATCTCTATCTTTTCACCATAGACGGCAATTACCCGTTTAAGCTCAGGAAGACTGCTTTTATCGGTTGCCACCAGATACACAGGTTCAATGTATAGAATTGATTCCTCGACTGGTATAACCAGCAGGTCTCCCCTTATGACATCCGAGCCTTGCTGGCCCCATAAAGTCAATTCTCTTGAGATCTTTGTTTGTTGGTCAATTCGTGCTTCTACCTGACGGGGGCCGTAAACCAATTTTTCCTTGGGAAACTTATACGCCAGCAACCTCCCATAATCGGATCCGTCACACTGTGCGCACATCCAGGAGATGGTGTTGCTCTTATTATCCGGAGTAAAGGGAACCATTATGAGAAATTCCTCATGGGTTTGTTCAGGCAAACGCATAATTATATAATAACCCTTCATAAGAAACCTTGTTCTTCCCGAGAGACTCTTTTGCAGGGGCAGGTCCCATAAATCCTCTTTATTGTAAAAGACCTGTGGGTCCTTCATGTGATAAGCCCTGTACATTTTAGCCTGAATCTCGAAAAGGTCCCGGGGATAACGAATATGTGCCTTCAAATCCTCCGGCATCTCGCTAAAAGGTTTAAAAAGCCATGGGAATATCTTTCGGTACGTCTGAATAATGGGATCTGATTCATCTATGATATAAAAGCAGGTCTCACCTGAATATGCGTCAATAGTGACTTTCACGGAATTACGGATATAGTTGATCGCTTTTTTCTGTGTTTGCCTGTCGCTGAAAAGCACTTGTGTTGTCTGGTCTGAAGAATCGGGATCTGATTTTAATGTATACCGTTCGGAGTAAGGATATTTATCCGTAGTTGTATAGGCGTCCTGAATCCAGAAGATGCGGCCCGTTTCCGACACTATTGGATAAGGATCCCGATCATAGGTCAAAAAAGGGGCCAGACTTCTGACACGGTCTCCGATATTACGATGAAGCATAATGCGGCTCTTGGAAGTAATATAACTGGTAAATAAGATCCTTGGTTCAAAGTACTTTATTGAAAAGACCAGCCTGTTTAACAGGGAATAGATTGGAACGCCTCCTTTTCCCTTATATCGTGAGTAGACATTAATATCCCCCTTGGGATAATCAAACTCCTGGGATTTGCTGTTTGCAATTACAAAACTTATGGTTTTTTCACCATAATAAATCTCAGGCCGTGTAATATTGAGAGAAGTCTGGCTCACAGGCGGGATATCCTTAATGATAAGATTGGGCAATCCCTTTTCAGTCATGCTATTGACCGGGCTCATACACAGGCCGTAGCCATGCGTATATTTAAAATATCTATTTTCAAAGGTTTGGGCACGTTGCGGGAGATTTCCTTTGTCCATTTCCCTGACGGAAAGCATTACCTGTGTTTTTTCATTGTTAAAAGTATAGCGGTCTTCATCCACGCCAATAAAGTTGTAATACAGCCTCATCTCCTGCAATTCCTTATATGTTTGACGTAACGGATTCTTATCCCATAGCTTTACATTCTTAATTGTCAATGAATTATTCTTGATATCTTCAAATGTCAGGTTTGTGGATGCCTGAAAGTCCTTTTCCTCGATCTGATCCAGATTGTATCCGAACCTGGTATACTTGATATTATTAAGAATATATGGCGTTTCTTTGGTTAACTCACTGGGTTCGACCAGAAATTTTTGAACTGCCCACGGACATAGCTCGCTCACAATAATTTTGATTGCAATGAGACCAACCAAACCGATAATCGGCCATTTCCAACCTTTTTTGGGAGAACTTACCCAGAACACAAACGCGCATATCAATGCAAATACAATCATGACCCAATAGGCAACCCATTGCGCGTTCATATCCGTATATCCGGCGCCAAACACAACCCCTCTCTGCGAATAGAGGAGTGCCAGTGTTTTCAACCTTCTGTTCCATGCAATAACCAGTAATATTAAACCCGCTAATAATGATAGATGTATCTTTGCCCTTCGGGTAAACATAAATGATCTTCTTTTTAGATCCAATGCCTTATCCTTCAGGTAAATGAGACCCACCAGCAATGTAATGATGACCGATGCGCAGAGTAACCACCTTTGCAGAAACAGGTGCACAGGGTAAGAAAACACGAAGAAGCCGATATCTTTATGAAAAATGGGGTCCTTCAGTGAAAAAGGGGTCTGTCGCCAGTACCGCAGGAAGGCTCCCCACCTCAGGATTGCCGGCCATGCTCCCATTGCAATTCCCAGAATAATGCATGCCATTATTAGAAATTTATTTATCTTTTCCGGTTCAATGAGAAGGACCTTTATGTTATTAAGGCCCTCCGATCGGTATGACAATTCCCAGCTTGTCCTGGGTGGTCCCACCTTTCTTGCCAGATAAACATTAAGTCCTGCAATCAAGATAAAAACGAGACCAAAAAACATGCCAAGTAATCCTTTGGCCAGCCAAATGGTCCAAAATACCGGGGCATAATTCAGGTTCCTGAACCACAATAATTCACCGTATAAATCCGCCAGTGCAATAATAGTTATAACCAGCAGAAAAATCGAAATGATACGGATAATAAATCTTTTTTCCAGTTTCATAAGTTCTCCCCGGAGATCAAAGAGCAATCTAAGACCGCTGCTGCCCCCTATTCATTAAAAAATATTGTATAACATTTTAGTTGTTTAAATTGCAAGCTTCTTTTTCAATGCCAGTGGGATCAATGCTTGAACTTAATCATGGCCTCCTAGCGAAAAAGCCTGCATAATTTCCGGGAAACTATCCAGGCTTTTTATATTAACCGGCCACGTCCATGATCAGTCAATAAACAGATCAGCGGAACTTCAATTACAGATCACTTTGTGGCCGGAATTTTAAATTAAAATCATGGGAACCAACTCTGCAGTCCGAGTCCGAATCCGGCCTGCGGGCTAAACCCAAAACCTCCCTGCGGTGCAAATCCGAACCCGCCCTGGAATCCGTAACCTGATCCAAACCCGGAGAATTGAGGCATATATCCGTATCCGCCTTGAGAAGCATATCCGAGCCCGGCTTGTGGTGTATATCCGTACATTCCCTGCATCGTATATCCATATCCGGTTTGCGGGGCATAACCGTAAGCGCCCTGGTATCCGTATCCAAGACCGGTTTGTGGCGCGTAACCATATTGACCCTGCATAGTATATCCATATCCGGTTTGCGGGGCATAACCATAAGCGCCCTGGTATCCGTATCCAAGATTGGTTTGTGGTGTATATCCGTACATTCCCTGCATCGTATATCCATATCCGGTTTGCGGAGCATAACCATAAGCGCCCTGGTATCCACCATATCCAAGCGGCATTGTAAACCCATAGCCTGTTTGCTGTGGATACATACTGGAAGTACTTCCTATGATCTGGAATGCCTCGGATTTGGTAAAAACAAGATTATCACCATCCATTATCGCGAATATACCCATATCACCCATTCCGCCGAATCCTCCAGGAAAACCTCCCTGGGGCATGGCACCCGGAAACATCATACCTCCCTGAGGAGGTTGAAATCCACCACCCCAGCCCCCAAATCCACCTGCCGGAGGCTGGAAATCCTCCCAATCAATATCAGCGATATCCTCCCAATTCATGCCTCCTCCGAACCTGGGAGAATCCACGAGGTCTTCAGGCGCCTCAAATGTTACGGAAATGTATTGCGTCCCGGACATGGTAAAAACCGGAAAATCGAATACAGCCCTTATCACTTCATTATCCCGGTCTAAATTATATCCCTCCAAAGTCCCTATCATTACGCTCTCTAGATCCGAGTCTTCAAGTAAATCCGAAATATCATCATCTATTGTTATAGTTATGGTTACTCCCATCACCCCCGGCCTGACTGAAGATGGAGAAACACTCCGAATCGCATCATCGAGATCAACTTCCTCCCAATACACCCAAGGATCAGGGCAGTTACCATAACCATCGCCCTTTCTCTGCGCCTTTCCGTCGAGCTGTTTCCGGATACTTGCCACACGCCCGCTGACAAATTCTTTCAAACCTATTACAAAGCCAAATCCCCTGTTGAATCCCGCAATGGAAACATCGTTCGGATCTGTTTCCAACTCGGTTGTCAGGGTCTGCTCGAAATCTTCATTGGTATAAAATTTAGTAGGATCTGCATAAACATGCTCCCGGATCAGGTTTGCCGTATTATCTATGATCTGGTTCATGGTCTCAGGTGCGAAAGGGCCTGTGATAATATCATTAAGATAGCCGTGATAGATCGCCAGGTATCCCGGATCTCGCAGCAGCTTATAAATCAACGGGCGCTCTTTATACTTTACTATGACGGGTTCGTCGATCATAAATTCCAATACGCTATCGGTATCACATCCCATATTAAAGGTGCCAAAAGCCATGTTATAGTCCCACGGAATTATCCTGAAAACTCCGTCTTCTTCGTAGAGATAGTAGTTATGTGCCATATCGCCATGATAGCTGTCCAGGTGGACTAAAACCGTGTTAACGGCTAAATAACGCAGCACCTCATCCACATCGAGCACTGCTTCATAATCACCATAGTTATTCAGCTCATCCACCATGGTTATGAGGGTGCTTCGATCACTTGTATCCTCATTCGTCTTTAGCTCCAGCGTTGGGTAGTCACTGTTAGGATCATAGATTAAATAGGAGCCCATCTCTGCCTTGTAAATGTCACCATCACCTTTCGGGAAATGGGATTTAACGAATTCATCATCCACATCTTCCACGACAGTGTAAAGTCCGAGAAGCTCGCCATTTATATAAAGATTGATAAAGGCACAGCGCGGAGTGGGAACGCCCATTGATCTCATCAGATTATACGAGAGAAAATCCCGCATCAAGGTAGGATCCGAGAACCCATTGTTAAAACTCAGTTTTTGAATACCTGCCAGGTTCTGGCCCTTTATATAGCGGTTAAAATCAACCTTTAAGCTGTATCGAGTGCCATCTTCGTCTCCCGCCACGGTCATAAGGCTTGAGTTTCCCTTGGTTCGGACAGCCACATCTTCCAGCCTTATACCATCATAGACGATATCCGCTATCTGATATTGCTCAGACATGGCATTGTCCAGAATATCCTGCCATTGGGCATCATACATTTCAATATTGACATCCACCACCCTGTCCTGTGGGAAGACATCGAAGATCTTATTCTTTTGCCCCGGTGTCGGGGAGAGGGGTTGTGCTTTACCGATGCCGTCCGGGATTCGCCCGTAACTTTGGTCCATGGGCGCGTCCCCGTCCGACCATTCAAGCGTGTCCACGATACTGGCTCCCCGATATAATATCACCCTGTCATTGGTGCCCAAACCGAAAGGCACATAGTAAGAGCCGTCACCGGGAACCCCGGCCGTTGCTTTTATTACGAAGAAATCTCCGGGCCCCAGCGTAACAGCAGGCAGAGGCGTTGGTTCCCGTGCAGGATTATCATCCACCAAGGCATAATCACCCAAATAAACAGAATTATTGCCTATTACGTAAAGCTCGATCCAGTCTGATTCGCCACCGGAATCACTGACAAGCACCTCATTTATAGTGAGCTCTAATGGAAGGGCAGCTTCATTAGGCGAGCTTGGCGTAGGGGTCAATGTCTGCGCAGTACCGGTGCCATCTGGAAAACGGCCATAGCTGTAACCACCTGGCGCGTCCCCGTCGTCCCAGTCAAGCACATCCACAACGCTCGATCCCTTATATAGAGTCACGCAATCATCAGAGCCCAGACCGAAGAGCACGTAATAAGAGCCATCACCCGGATCTTCGCTGGCGGCCTGTATCACTATGAATTCTCCCGGTCCCAGTGTAATACCGGGCAAAGATGCGCGACCGTGTGCTTCATTGTCATCCATTACCTTATAATCTCCAAGATACACGGAATTATTTCCGGTTACAAAGAACTCTATCCAGTCATTGCCGCCATAAGGGTCCCTGGCAACAATCTCATTTATAACCAGGCCAGCCGCATGGCAAACGTCGGAAGATAGCAAAGTCCCCAATAAAATAATAAATAAAAACAGTCCGATCCATTTTAATATATTTCTGCCAAACATCTTCTTTAAATTATTTTTTCCAAACATACTTCTTAACCTCCCAGAATATCTTCTCCGTATCGATCTTTTCCTTAAAACTGCAACCAGCTTTCAGTATAAAATTAAATAAAGGTGTTATTTTAATAATCCAAATATTGTGCCAAAAGGCTGGAAAAGGTTAACTTATTGTAATATTATGTATAATTACTATTTTGGTGAGGTTTTTGTATAAAGGCTTCGACCTCGCAGGCGATGCATAGACCATCTGGTCGAGTTTTTAAAGGATTTTTCTGTCTCTTTAATTTAGATCTTATTAGATTCGCAAAGATTCATTTCATCGTCTCAAGGCTTTTTATTGGGTTGACCCGGAGTAGGTGTCAGGGTCTGGAGCTCTTTTGTACCATCGAGTTTTGTGCCGTCAGGGAGGCAACCATAGCTGTAGCCTTCAGGCGCCTGACCATCTTCCCAGTCCAGCACATCCACAATATTGGAGTCCATATAAAGGGTAACACGGTCATCGGCTCCCAACCTGAACGGAACGTAATATGAGCCATCTTCAGGCTTTTCGTCCGTTGCCAATATTACAAAAAATTCTCCCGGATCTAAGGTGACATTATCGGGAAGAGGCGCAAGCTCACGTCCTTCAGCATCATCTACCAGCGCATAATTCCCCAAATTTACCGGGCCACTACTATCGGCATCGGCATAAAGTTCAATCCAGTCACTTCCTCCATCAACAGGGCTGGCCACAATTTCGTTGATAACCAGCGAAGGTCTGAAGATCCTTTTATTGGCCTTTCCTGGTGTCGGCAGCAAAGTAGATAGTGCACCATTGCCATCAGGAAAGCGGCCATAGCTGCAACCGGCAGGTGCCTGGCCCTCTTCCCAGTCCAGCACATCCACAATAGCCAGCCCCCAATAAAGGGTGAGACTGTCATCTGTGCCTAACCCGAATGGGATATAATATGAGCCATCATCAGGCTCTTCTTCAGTTGCCGGCAAGATGACAAAATCTTTGGGTCCCAGGGTAACATCAGGTAGCGGAGAGGGATCGTGTTCTATATTATCGTCTACTATGGAGTAATCTTTAAGATATACGGAACGTTCACATGCATTGTACAATTCAATCCAGTCATTTCCTTCCCCTGAGGAACTCGCTACAATTTCATTAATTACAAGGGATTTGGGGAGGCTATCACTCATATCGAAGCTGTCATCACTTGGGCCAATACATGATGAGTGGCAAAGCATTCCTAATAGTAGGGCAATCAGTATCATTTTTCTGAGCGTTTTACTCATCTGAGACATCTTTAAATCTATAGAAATCATCTGATAATTATAAATATCCTTAAAAGATAAAACAATAACTTTTTTGTTAATCCATCAGGCATTAACTTAAGCCTTAGCTCAATAACAATGAATATCAAACAAAATTTATTGAATTGAAATTTGTTTAAATATGCTTTCTCAATTCTCATGCCAGATATGCTTATTTGATGCAATATCATAAAAACAAAGGATTTTATTGAAATTGCCCTCATACTGCCCCAATATGACGCTCGTCTGAATGGTCGAATCATGAAAATACTTATTTGATCCAAACAAATAAAAACAATGTGATTAATTTAAATATATAGTATTTAATTTTCTATATTTGACTTAATGATGATGGATTTTTATACAGATTGTATATAAGATTGACAAATTACACCTATAAATAACCCGATAACTGGAATTTTAAAATTATTTATCCAATAATTGTTTTATTTTATTCTGCTTTGTTTAAAGACTTTCATATGTTATAATAAATAATTAGAGATGCATAATATTATAATAAATAAATCGATTTGGCATAAAAATTGTATTCTTTTAGTCTGCATGAAATAGTAACTAAAATCAGATAGTTTTTCAGGTTCAAATCCCACATTTTTTTAAGAGAAAGGACTTGGTTTGACTTTAAAAAATTCTCATCACTACAACTGCAATCATTTTAAATGGATTATGCAGATATAATGCGGAGTATATTCCGACAATATAGACATATTTCACTAATTTTTTTCATCAAGCATTACTGTAAAGGAGTTTTTATGTTTTTCCAGAAAAAAAGTATCTTTATCTGGTCCGTAATTATGATCTTTATTTTTGCAGGATCAATACCTATTGCCTACTGCATGTCCCGCCCTCAGAACAGTCTGAACATCATCCTTATCACAATCGACACCTTAAGGGCTGATCATTTGGCCTGCTATGGATATGATTCTATTAAAACACCTCATCTTGATGGGCTGGCAAAGGATGGTGTTTTATTTTCAAATGCCTATTCTGTATCGCCTCTTACTTTCCCGTCTCATACAAGTATTATGACAAGTCAGTATCCCATTCAACACGGGGTTCAAAATAACGGCACTTTCATACTCCAGGATTCTGCTAACACCCTGGCTGAAATCTTAAAAAAAAGGAATTATAAGACAGGCGCAATTGTTTCCTCTTATGTTTTGGCCGCGCATTTCGGGATGAATCAGGGATTTGACTACTATGACGATTATTTTTTTGAAAAAAAGGGGGACGTCCAGGATCATACTCAAAACGAGAGGATCGGAGGAAAGGTCACTGATATAGCCAAAAAGTGGCTTCAAAAAAACCATAAAAAACCTTTTTTCCTGTGGGCGCACTATTTCGATCCTCATTCATTATACAGCCCGCCTTCACCATTTGATAATATTTACAAAGAGAGGCCTTATGATGGAGAGATAGCTTACACTGATCAATGCCTGGGAGCGCTTTTAGAGGAAATCGAAAAATTATCCCTTTCAAAAAATACCTGCATTATCATAGTGGGTGATCATGGAGAAGGACTCTGGGATCATAATGAGCAGACGCACGGACTGTTTATTTACAATACGACCTTGCATGTCCCTTTAATTATAAGCTGTCCCGGTAATTTTCAAAAAAACGGGAAGGTTGCATCACTGGTTAAAACGATAGATATTATGCCTACAATCCTTGAGCTTACAGGTATTGAAACTGAGGGATCGCTCATTCAGGGTTCCAGTCTTGTTCACTTTCTTAAGGGCGATGATAAAGAAATGAAGATAGATCTCTATTGTGAGTCCCAGTACCCCAAATTGAACCTGAATTGGGCGCCGCTGGAAGGTATTTTGACATCTGAAGGATGGAAATTTATCTATGCACCCAAACCGGAATTATACAATCTGAAGGAAGATCCTAAGGAACTTAAAAATCTTTTCTCAATAGATCCTCAAATGGCAAAATCTTTACATGAGAGATTTTTGAGTTTAAAAAAGGATTTGACTGAAAAAGCTCAGGCCGTTGAAGATGCCAAATCAGTCGCGCTTTCAAATGAGACAAGGGAAAGATTGAGGAGTCTGGGATACATTAGCTACGGTGGGTCTAATGACGACGCATTAGCAGGGAAG
The DNA here is from genome assembly GCA_049472415.1 of bacterium. Lineage (GTDB taxonomy): Bacteria > SZUA-182 > SZUA-182 > DTGQ01 > JAFGSM01 > JBLIRM01. The sequence continues at coordinate 16,699 of JBLIRS010000026.1, forward strand.
GCCGATCTTGAGCTCCCGGACCCAAAGGACAAAGCACATCTGCTCGTTATGATAGATGAGGCTCGAGGTTTAGAAGGAGCGGGACAGGTTGAACAGGCCCTTCAAAAATATGAAGAGGTCCTGAAGCAAGACCCTGATAATAAAATGGCCCTTTTCCCTGCCGGCTTGATTTGTGCTAACACAGGGAAACCGGAGAAGGCTGTGGACATTTTTCAAAAACTGGTTGAGCTTGATCCACAGAATTATGATTCTATAAATAGCCTTGGCCTAACATATGATTTTTTGGGTATGCCGGATAAAGCCATAAAGGAATATAAAAAAGCGCTGGATATCAATCCCAGGGTTGCATATATTCATTATAATCTTGGAAATGCATATCTGAAAATAAATGAATTGGATTTTGCTGTTAAAGAGTTTCAAAAAATGCAATCACTTTCGCAGGATCCAGTTGTATTGTCTATGGCAGTCGGGAATTTGGGAGGCATTCAACTCAGAAAAAGAAATTTTAAAAAGGCATTGAAAAAATTCAAGGAATCTGTCGAGCTTAATCAAACTAATAGGGATGCGCATATCAGCCTTGCCGA
>JBLIRS010000260.1:0-5581 GCA_049472415.1 bacterium
ATCTCAAATGACATCATATTTATTACAGGAAAAGCATAATCCAAAACATCCCTAGGAATTAATCCCTCCCATGTTTCCTGGCAGTTGGAATAATCTTTTATAGCTTCTTCAAAAAGAACCCCATCATCACGTTTTAAATATTCATAGGCAATTTTTTTATTACTTTCCGAAAATGTGTTCAATATTTTATCTCTCTCGTCAGGAGATAACAAAGTATGTTCTTCAAATACAATTTTCGAATCAACCATTTTTTCTTTATCGTACTTTTGTAAACTAGATATTAGAGATCGTTTTAATATTTTATCTAAATTTGTTTTATTAACAACTCTTAAGTATTCTAATGAAGAGGTGCTAAGTCTGGCATTTAATGCTCGTTTTGGCAATTTAAATTCATTTATTAATTCCATTCCTAAAGCTTTATACATAAAATCAGAAAATATATTTCCTCCATATAACTGTTGCTGTTCATATGGGCATACTATGATATTTTTTTTCCCAACAATATTTCCCCATATATTTAAAAACTTAAAATAGTCTAATTCATAGTTTGGAAGGTTTGACATCATAAACTCTTCTTTATATCCATCCTTAACTAACTGATTATATACTGACATTATTTGATTATCTTGTCTACGCAGGTATATAATTACTTTAATATTACTAGCTATTTTACTGAAATTATCAAATATTTGTATGGGATTTAGTCCAGATTCTGAAAAAACTTCAGATGAAATTATAATATTTTTACTTTTCTTTGAGCCTTTAATTATATTTTTTAAATTCTTTTTTTGTATTTCTTTTTCATCATTTTTATAAGCTAAAGCAATATAATGGTGTATATTTATATCTCCCATTATATATGAAGATGATGTGGGAACAAAAAATTCCATATCTTTAAATATATCTAAATTAAGACCCAAAAAACTTTGTATTGCACTGGTCCCTGTTTTGTGCAAACCAATATGAAGATATAGTGTTTTATTTTTTACTTTATACATTCTGCACTGCTTTTCTTATAAGATTTTATTTCGAGTAAAAATTTTTATTCAACGATATGCTCAATCATAAAATAATTAAATTCGCATTTTTTTAAAAAAAATATTTCTTATGTTTTTTATTTTCATCTAACAACATTTATTCGTATGTCTTGTATATGGAAAAATAGGATTGTTCCAGCACTCCCCAGGTATCAATGAATAATTTATTCCCAGTTTCCAGGCCACATAGTTAAAACTAACCTGGTCCCTAATGCTGTGATTTTTAATCTCTTCCCACCAGGCCTGGTTCAGCTTACTTATTTTTCTAGTGTGCCGTCTTAATACGACTCCGTTGGCAACCAAACCAAAATTTTCAGGATATCCTTCTTCTCTGTATTTCTTTACTTGCCTTTCTAATACTCGAGGATCATCTTTTTTCATTTTGGCGCATACCTCGGCTTCCTGATAGATACATGTTCTCTCCGGATGCGACATCATGGCGATGTCTTCACTGGCCAACCAGCGCATAATTGCTTCACGGGGCGGCAAAGCCATTTGAAAGGTGCCATCCAGCCATATGGAGTAATCAGCATCCGGAAAAATTTCGTGAGCCAGAATTTTATAGCGCTTTGCATTCATTCTGGGACTATCAAAGGGCGTTTCAGCAGGGAATAATTCCCAGCCGTAGGAATTATGCATCTTTTTATCGCTGAAGCAAACCATCCTTACGCTATTTTCAGAAAAAAGCGGCGGCAATAATTTATCGATTCCACCTATAATGGCTGTGTAAACAACGACATTATTTCGTTCCAACAGTTGTCTCCAGAGTGACCTCGACAGATTCCTCACTCCTTTTTCCAAACTACTCCTCATCCGTTTATTCATTCTGGACACCTTTGTATTGCCCGCATGTTATTGGTTCCCCTTTTTAAAAATTGCACTCCATTATACACCTTAACTGATACACAATTTTTTTCCTCTCGTCCCTCGCCCCTCCAGATTCAACGCCGCCATACGCCCGTAAAGTTTATATCTCAACCGATGCGTAAGTATCCTGTAATCTTCCACAGGATTTTTACCAATAACCAGGTCTTGCTTTTCTTTATGGAACTGAGCTCCTGTTTTGCGTTTTCTAATTCACTTTCGACTTCATTTATACGAATAAGGGCATCCTGGAAATCCATGTTTTTATATGAATCGGTATCTCCTGCCTGCCAAGATTGCGAAGCAGAGACATCTTTTTTCTGCACTTGAGATGGGGCCTCAATACCGGGAGGATCTTTTTCAGGGGATCCTTCGTACTCTTTGTCGGTATATGCCATGAGAGGTGTTGTGATTACCCCGCCTTTCTGCTTCCACCATCTGAACTCTTTGTTCCCGATGACTTTAAGCCTGTCTACAGAAGCCCTATGGCGGCTGTCTTTTCTCTTAAGAACAAGTGTATTCCTTTTCATCCATGAAAAAGTGGCCAGCACCCGAAACGCCAGGGTATCAAAAAGGATCGGTTCCCATCCCAGTTTATCCCATTTCTTAATCCAGTATTTGATGGGCTTGCAATTAACATGGCCGATGCCCGCCTGGTGTGGTTCAGCGGCTGAAAAAAGGATGAGCCTGCCTGCATGTTCAGAAAGCTTCCCGATCAATTTCAGTGAGGCATCCTCATCTATATGCTCGACCGTTTCCATGCAGAGGATCAGGTCGTACTTCCCCTGGATATCGACACCCTTATTGAGATCCTGCTGGATATATTGCCCGGGCTCTAATAATGACACACCAGGGGAAATCCCATCAATCCCCGCAATCCTCTCTGCCCCTCTATGTTTAAAGTAGGCCAGATAATGGCCCATACCGCACCCCGCATCCAGTACCGATTCAGGCCTGAACCTGTCATACAAGAATTTAACCGGAGGAATATCCAGGGAATACATGTGAAGGTATTTTTCATCATGAGATGCTGCATATCTTATTCCGTTTTTTCTCCCAGACATGTTTGCAAAATCCGATTTCTTTTTATGAATCAGGCCCACCAAATCCTCAACAAACCTATCCCTTTTTGCGGCAAAATTGTTTTCTATTGTCCTGGCCACCTTGCTCAGGGAACTTGCTCTGTCTTCTGTGGAATATAGCAGCGGTCCATAATGAAAAAACATGGGGTCTTCAATCACATTTTCAGCCCAATCGTCGTTTTCATGCTGCGCGTAATTTATCGAGTAACGCCTGAGGGACTCATCCTCAAAATCAGAATCCTCCTTGATCCTGTCAAAAATCTCCAGCCACTGGTAACCCTGTTTAGTGTAACGGATGCCCGGGAATCTCAAAAACATTGCCATGCACCCTAAAAGAATCTTTTCCATGATTTGTTTCTTCGAACGGACCGGGAAATGAGCAAGATGGACGTTTTCCAGATCTACACCTTTATCGAGCCCTTCTGCATTGTGATTACCAAATGTTATGCAGACATGAGGTACCAATTCACGATCCAGACGGAGTACCACTTTTTTATATTGCGGTTTTTCCACTTTCCGTCTCTCATTCATGTATGAAAGGGGATCAGCCGATACTTCGCCCTCGGTATTTTTGGGAACAATATATGTCTGCCATTTCGCAAACCCTTTTCCCTTGCGAGGGATTGTCATGAGATCTTTCAAAAAGGTTTCTTTTGACTCACATTTAATGAACTCATCGGCATCCAGGGGTATGATGAAGTCGGGGTATAATGTGATTTGCATATTATTGAGAAGTCCTGTCATCTTTCCATCCTGATCGAACGAAGGGTCCGGGTCGTCTATGATGATCAGGGGCAAACCATCTTTTTGAAGATCTTCCAGAATCGGGCGTGTGTTATCCATGGAACCATTATCCATGACACACAGAAGACTCAAATAATGCAGATTGTGCCTGACGAATTGCTCGATGACATCCTCTTCATTTTTAACCATCGAGATTCCCACAATAAAAGGCTCTTCATTTATTTTCCCGTTCGGAATTTCAGTATCTGAAAATGGTTTGTGCAGAGGCCTGAACACTTTTTATTTTCCTTCCATAACCTGAAAAGCTCTCTGAGCCAGCTTCCTGTAATATCCAAAAATCGGTTCGCTTTCCGGAAACTTTTCATTCAACCTGTTCATTCTTTCGTCTAATGTTTCATTTTTGACAGGCCTCAAGCCGCCAAAATGATAGACCTTTGCCCTTCCCATTTGCTCCTCCCTGTAACCCAGCTCGTCATGCGTGAGAACAAAGGGCCTGATATTGGCCTGAACATCGTAAGGGCACTTATGATGACGTTTCTGCCTTTCTTTTCCTAATACGAGTGCCTTGATCTTTAACCCCGAATGTCTGCTTTTTAGTAAAGCGAACGGCAACCCGGATGCATCGGAATAAGGCCTTCCCAGAGATTCTTCAAACCACGTTTCGGCAAATTTCAAGGTGCGGCGGTTTCTTCTGAATGACCACAGACTGGCTTGAATAATCCAGGTGGAATGAGGGGCCCCTATGAAAACAAAATCGTGGTTATCGAGTAAGATATCCAGTTCGGGCATTTCCTCCAGAAAAAGGGCGTCTATATCAGAAATGATACAGCGGTCGAGGCCTGAAAGTTCGATCATTTTAACCTTCATGGCTGTAAAGCTATGCCAGTTTCGTTCCAGATCAATAGCGTGAAAATGCGCCCGGACATTCGGCAGGTCAAATGAACGTATCTTTTCATAGGTTTCTTTTTCAAAGGTGAAAGCATGGATCAGATATGGATAAAAAGTCCAGCTTTCAACGACGGAAAAATAAAATATGAGAAAATCGAGGACATAATTTTTTGTTAATACACAACCTATATTGACCACCCTGATATCCGATAATTTACGGGTAACATATTTATTGTATTTCTGAAGTAACTTTTTATCCTCACATAAATCCTTCAATTTATCTAATTTCTGTGCTCTCATTTTTTCATCCATTCCAAAAAATTTTGTGGACTATTTAAATAAAGAACAATGCATATCAGACTTTTCTCTTATTATCAAACCAAAGCTGTTTCTCACCCTGTTGTCCTTTTTTACCAAGGAGGACATGAAGACCGATAAAAAAGCTCAAAGCTGATAGCTGACAGCTGATAGCGGTTCAAAGAAGAGACCAGAAATTTTGGACCAGAGACTGGAAAAATATAAATCCACCACAGAGGACACAGAGTCACAAAGAAGTATTGGGCAATTGGATCCATTTCTTCAGCACGGATTTCACCCCAGTTAAATAGTCTTCGAATTTAACGGGGTAAACGGATGACACGGATTTTCTTTTTTCCATAAAACCGGGCACCCGGTTTTATGAGAAGGTGAATCCAAAAAATATTTGACAGGATCAACTCGATCAACATGATGAATAACTCATACGAAAGATCAGATCATGTTAATCCTGTTCATCTTGTCCAAGGTCCTTTTTTTTAACTCTGTGTTCTCCGTGTGCTCTGTGAGAGAAATTTTAATAAATCCGTGCCAAAAAGTATTTTATCCCTGAGTGCATCTGGACGGGTAAGCGATTCAAGACCAATATCTGTTGACCGGATCAAATTGAAAGTGTTAAATTTATCAGACTTCATCCAGTCCCTGAAACCT
>JBLIRS010000261.1:0-5577 GCA_049472415.1 bacterium
TATCGTAATTATTACGCACAAAAAAACCTTGACTGGATTAAATTAGGTCGCCCTATGGTCTGGACAGGTTCTAATACTACTGCGCTGGAGGCGCTTTATGATCGTTGATATGTTGTTTGGTCTTTTAATTTGTATTATATTTCAAATACTTAAAATAGATTTTAAAACTAAGGCGCGGATAGATTTAAGTAATTGTACTGCGAGAGAACTGTTTTGCAGCGCTTTATATATTGCGTCCTCTATTTTTGATTCCGGAGCAATAAAATCTTGAGGATTCATTAAAACTTCATCCACACGGGTTAACAAATCATCATCTGAAATACCATCGAGGCGGATTACATGATCACCTAATCCAAACTCACCCATAAAATCTTCCATTTTCATACCATATGCGATAGGGATCAACGGAACCCGGAGAGGCACAGCGAAAATAGCTGAATGGAGACGCATCGCAATTAAGGCAGAGCATTGACCAATAAGGCATTTGATATCCTGAGGCGAATAATCGCCCTTTATAATATGCACGTATTCAAGTCGTTGTATCATTTTACCGGCAATATCATTTGCCGCCGCTCGATCATCTTTTGTTCCTACAATAGACATGGGAATAAATAAAATATGCCTTTTGTGCCTGGCGATTATATGATCGGCTATTTTAGCAAAAGACTCTATTATGCCTTCATATTTCCGCCTGTTTTCCTCACTCCAATAGGGTTTACCTCGCAGCGACTTACGATGAGTGATATACCACTGCCGAACGCAAAATCCTACGAATTTGCAGTTTATATCAATTCCTTCGGATTTTAAAATTTTTCGGGCTGTAACTTCAGGTGATGGCTTTAAGGCAACCGCGGGATCAGCGGTTATGCAGATAGAGGGCCGTTTGACATTCATATCTCTTAGCACATAATATGAAAGCTTGCCGCGCAAGGTAATCAAATCCATACGATTGACGATGATCTTGCTTAAGAACCTCATCAATTGTGAATTCATTGGACCGACACCGATTCCATACATCATTGTTTTTTTTCTGAAGACCATGGCAAGAAATATTTTTGAAAGCCAGAAAGGGATAAAAAATATATTTGTTGAGTCCTGAAGAATTGTTCCGCCTCCGGTGATGAAGAGATCACACCATATAATGGCTCTAATATTCCTGTAAAACCATTGGATACTCGAGAGGCCTTTTTTATCTTCTTCAAAAATTCCACGCCCTCCGGAATAAATAAAATGCTCTTTAAATCTTTTACAGGAATAACTTACATCGTCAGAAAAAATCTTTATTTCACAATCGTCACCCAGCTCATTTCTTAAATGTTCAAGCATTGTAATCAAAAGAGCCTCGTCTCCCGCATTACCATTGCCATATCCGCCTGAAATGAGAATCCTGTGTTTTTTCCCCTTATCCTTAATCACTTTTTTTTTCACCAATAATATAAAATATATGAGCGTAAAAATATTTAATCAAAAGGGGCATTGGAATAGATTCAAAAAAATATACCCCATAGATCCATCCGGGATATTTAAAGGTCTTCATCCATTCCAGAGTTTTTGATCTCCATTCCGTAGCCATCTCTACTACACCAAGACGATGAAGTCTGACATCTCGAAATCCGAGTGAATCAGGCCAGAAAGGGCAGTCTGTCACACCGGTTTTAACTATATTCAAACCGTGTAGTTTCATAAAACGGGCCAACCTTGTTGGGAAATTGAAATTAACATTGCCATGTGTCCAGGGTATTTCCAGCACCCGGTGTAAAATTCTATGGATATAGGCGCCGACATTTCTGCCGTTCACTGAAAATATTGTGACGTAGCGATTTGAAATTCTTTTCATCTCTGTCAATAACGATTCCGGATTCAAATCCATCGGGAAATATGCAAAATTCCAAACAAAATCAAATGAATCGTCCGGAAATGAAGTATGATGAATGTCATCATGATTGGTAATAGTCATCATGTGCATAAGATTCACTTCCTCCCAGCTCGCCTCTGCCGATGGTGATGGGTTTATTAATGTTACATGAGCACCTGCCTGTGCCAACCCAAGAGAATAAATTGACGGCATTGCCTTTGCCCCATGAGCCGGCAGTTCGGCGCAACTGGATATATTATATCTTCTTACGATTTTACCAAGACATTTTGACAGGGAATACCGCTCATAATCGACTCCAAAAGGTTCAATCTCAATCATGGTATTATCCCTTTCAAATAAAATGATTTTCCCGAAGCCATCTGATGGAATCTTCCACGCATTGATCCAGGCCTGTTTCCTGTCTGAAACCCAGCTCTTTTTCAGCTTTTTTAATAGAGAACATTCTATTTGCAACTACACCCTTGATATTTTCGATTGTAATTAGAGGCTTAATACCAAGGAACTTATAGAGACATTCGCAAAAAAATGCTATCATATACGCTGCGAAGACAGGAATAGTGAATTCAAAAGGTCTGGCATTCATGGATTTCTTTACACTTGCAGCCAATTCCCTCATTGAATATGAACGGGAAGAGGCTATTATATATATTTCACCCGACCTTCCTTTTTTAAGAGATGCAATGCAGGCATTAACCAATTCATTGACATGAATCAGAGGCGAAAGATTTTTTTCCCGTCCTATATGTGGCAATACACCTCTTTTTGCAAAAAGAGCCAGTTTGCGAAGATCTCCTACCATTCCATTGCCATAAAACACACAGGGGCGTAAGATTATTACCGGCAATCCATATGAGTGATAATATTCTTTCAATAACTGTTCCGCCTCTGCCTTGGAACATTGATATGGAGTCTTTGGCCGCATAGGCGTGTTTTCATCCACAACTATATCGGGAATTATTCCCATTGCGGCTGTTGAGGAAATATAAATAAATCTCTTCAAAGGACGAGAGATAAAACGATTGGCAATATTTCGTGTTCCTTCCACATTGACAGTTTTGAACAATTTCCAATCCCTTTCCTTCGCACTGAAGGCACCTATATGCCCCATCACTCCGGCAAGGTGAAAAACTGCGTCAATGCCATCCTCAATACCTTCAAGTGTTGAAGGATCATTCATGTCAGCATAAAACCAATCAATTTTATAATTGCCGATAAATGAATCGATATTATTTTTAGAACGAGTAACACACCGGCATTCATAACCTGTTTCACAAAGCTTACTGACAAGATTTTTTCCTAAAAAACCGGTTGCCCCGGTGACAAGAACCTTCATATTATAAATTTTCTTCCATAAGCCCCTGATTTGTTTTTCTTAACAATATTAATTGGTTATTTACTTTATTCAGCTTTATTTCTTTTAAAATAATGATAAAATCTAAAATATAATATATTCAAGAAACCTTTGATTGTGGATGGGACATTACAAAGTATATTAGAATACATTTGATTGGCTAGGGGACAATAACAATTTCCATCAGCGATATACCTTCTTACTTCCTGTGCTTGAGATGAATGCCAGATCTTGTTGAAATCATAATTGGTTTCTCTAAGATTTCCCATTGGCTTGGTATATCCAAGAACACAGCATGACCAAATATCACCGTATGGCGTCAGATGAATGTTTGAAATCCCTGCATAACAGGGAATAACCTGTTCTTTCATCATTAATGTCCTTGCTGCCAGATCGTAATAAACCAACCTGAGTGATTCTGTAATCTTTGCAAGATCTCTTTTATTAAAGATATTTTTTCGTATCTTTTTTGAAAAATTTTCCATAAGCTGTTTATAGACATCCGGTGTAGGCGTTATGGGATCATTTATGTTAAAAAATTCTTCTCTTTGTTCGGCGATTTCATTCCTGTAACTTTCCACTCCAAGGCCGTGGACAAAATCCGAAATCTTGTCAAGATCGTCAATGTTCGCCATGGATACTACGGTCCCCAGTTCCAGATGTAAATTCGAATGTTTTTTTTCAAGCTTTTTGAGTCTTTCTATGGTCTCTATTAATTTCTCGAAATTTCCCTTAACCCCTCTTATACGATCGTGATCTTCACCAATACCGTCGATTGAAGGTTTTATGGTCAGCGGCACATCAGGATTATAGTCATACACAGCTTGAGCAATTCGGTCTGTCATCTCTTCAATGCGTTTAGAGAGCAAGGCATTTGTAGGTATATGTATAATTCCGGGTGTAAGATAACGGCATGCGAGTTTGATTATTTCTACAAGATCTTCACGTAAAAATGGTTCCCCGCCGCTGATATTAAAGAAAAAGATATGAGGCATGGCTTGAAAAATTTTTTTTATTTCATCTATATTGAGCTCTTCCTTGATTCTTTCCGGATGTTTTTGATATAGTTCCCATATTTTACAGGTCAAACAGTGAGATTGACATCGATTCGTTACTGAAAATGTCAAAACAATGGGACGAAACGACACATTTATTCCAAATCTCATCAGTCTATACCTGATAATCTGAGGAAGTATATCCTTAAAATAGGAAAACAAGTCCATCATTAATCCTTTTAACCATTAATCAACTCAGCTTTTACATCATAAATTCATGAAATGCAGACAAAAATTTTTTTTGTTTTTTATTAATAATTTCAAGATATTATACTCGATCGGGGCCTTTTTATCAAACGATTATGTCGCCTGCGCTGGATCAGGACTTTGTCTGACATTTTAATGGGCGACCCAACTTGAACTCTTTCATACGACTAAAATATTATGATTTTATAAATACTTCCTTAATGTTCTTAATGTCTTCAATATTTATTTCTTTGCAAATAAGCATTATTGTTATATAGACAAGAAATAAAATAAAACATTTTATCAATATTACCCCCCCCTGTAATGGCAAAAGATAAGAAGATATTAATATTGATGATATCCCCAGCATTGTGACAAATATCGTTTTTATCGATATGGATATATTAAGACACTTTATTACAGACCATGAAGAAAGGATCAGTCCGGCTAAATGCGATAAAGTAGTAGCCAGCGCAGCACCGATCAAATTATATTTAGGAATTAAATGCAGATTTAAAATGATTGCCAGAGGAAGGGAGATACATAAAAAAAAGAAAGGGACCTTAGGTCTTCCTATTGCCATAAAAATCGTTGAACAGAAAAGGAAATATGCCAGAAATGCGTTTCCCCATATGATTATTGAAAGTGGTTGTGAACTTGGAATGAATCTTTTCGAGTAGATTATAGTTATAATTTCAGAGGCTAAAATAGATATTATGGTAACAGTCGGGAGCATTATATGGGTGATATATTTTGCAAAACGTCTGATATAATGACGAATTTTTTCCAGATTATTCTGGGCATGGGCTCGCGAAACAGAGGGAAACAGCGTAAGGGTAAAAGAGACTATGAAATGGTAAGGAAGTTTTCCGATCATTGTGGCCGCCGTATAAAATCCTGTCTGATCATTACTGCGCAGTAGGGATTTAACCAAAAAAAGATCGAGTGACATCAAAATCGTTATCCCTGCTGAGAATAAAATAATAGGGGCGGCAAATGGAAGGATTTCTTTAATGGATAGATTGAAGTCACCTTCTTGATCAGACTCCGAAGAAATACAAAGATACCGTGTTAAGATTAAGGCCATCAGAGGGGCAAGAAAAAGCCCA
>JBLIRS010000262.1:0-5569 GCA_049472415.1 bacterium
AGTTGAATTTTTTTATAATCAGGATATTTTCAGGTTCATAGCGATTGGTAAGCTCATATGATGTGAGGAGATATGCGCCGTTTTTCTGGATAACAAGGATTGTATCTCCACCTTCAAAGCTCCCAAGATATTCTCCCCTATCCTCTGTATTGAGACGTCCGATAGTCTCATCATACCAGATATCCACACCACCCAGCGTGGAACCGCCGGCCTCCTTGTGCACAACCTTTTTTATCTGGTGTTTACTGACTATATTCCCCTGGGAGCTCCGTCCCTTTATGGAGAGGCCTGCAAAATCAAAATCAAAGACCTTTTTTCGCGCATGGCTTGCCGGGCTCAGATAGATGGTGACGACCTCCGACTGACTATTTGGATTTGCTGTAAAGTAAACCAACTTCGTTCCTTGAGAGGATTTAGTAAGGGAATAGAGTTTATCACGGGTGATTGCGTTTACAGGGAAGCGTTTCGCATAATTTACCCCCGATTCCCCGTCACTGTATATCATATGATATATCATCCGGGTGTCATTCTTCTTCCATACTGCCGCATAAATTATGTCCTTGCCCACAAAGGCCTTCTCAGAGACCCTGGTCACCATGAATGTGCCGTCCTTGAAAAATATTATGATATCATCCAGGTCGGAGCATTCACAGACGAACTCGTCCTTTTTAAGGCTGTATCCAATAAATCCCTCCTTGCGGTTTACATATAATTTCTGATTTGCCACAGCCACGTGGGCCCCTTTTATTATGTCAAAAGAACGGATCTCTGTCTTTCGCTCCCTGCCCGCACCATACTTCTTTTTGAGCGATTCAAAATATGATATGGAATAGTCGGTCAGGTGATCCAGATTATATTCAACACGGCTGATTTCATCCTTCAGGCTGGCTATGTTCTGGTCGGCCTTGATGGAGTCAAAGCGGGAAATACGTTTGATGATGATCTGTGTAAGGTGAGCTATATCCTCCTCCGTGACATCCCTTACAAAAAGGGGCTTATAAGGCTCCAGCCCTTTATCGATTGTCTCCACAATGGATTCCCAGGTCTCGCATTTTTCTATATCACGATAGATCCTCTTTTCTATAAAGATCTTTTCCAGGCTTGCCAGATGGAGTTTCTCGAATAATTCCCCTCTTTTTATCTCCAGTTCATGCCTGAGCAGCGCCACAGTGTTATGGGTTGATAGCTCCAGGATCTCGTTGACGCTCATAAAAAGGGGCTTTTCATCTATGATGACGCAGGTGTTGGGGGATACGGATATCTCACAGTTGGTAAAGGCATAGAGGGCGTCAATGGTGATGTCAGGTGAGACCCCGGGAGGCAGCTCGACGACAATCTCCACATCCTTTGCCGTATTATCGATTACCTTTTTTATCTTTATCTTGTTGCCTTCGTTCGCCTTTACTATGGAGTCTATGAGCGTGGAGGTGGTTACCCCGTAAGGGACTTCCCGTATTACAAGAGTCTTTTTATCAAGGGTTTCTATACGTGTTCGTATGCGTACCTTGCCGCCTTTCAAACCTTCATTGTAATTGCTGAAATCAGCCAATCCTCCTGTGGGAAAGTCCGGGACTATATGAACCGGCTTCCCTTTCAGAATATCGATGGAGGCATCGATCAGTTCTATGAAATTATGGGGGAGTATCCTTGTGGAAAGGCCTACTGCTATTCCTTCCACACCCTGGGCCAACAGGAGAGGAAATTTTACAGGCAGGTGCACGGGCTCCCTTTTTCTGCCGTCATAGGAGAGCTGCCATTTTGTGGTCTTGTCATTAAAGGCCACCTCAAGTGCGAATCTGGAGAGCCTGGCTTCTATATATCGCGGCGCTGCTGCCTGATCACCGGTACAGACATCCCCCCAGTTTCCCTGCGTTTCGATCAGAAGGTCTTTCTGGCCGAGAAGGACTATGGCATCACCTATGGCCGCATCACCGTGGGGATGGAATTGCATGGTGTGCCCTATAATATTGGCGACCTTGTTGAAACGGCCGTCCTCCATCCGCTTCATGGAATAAAGGATACGGCGCTGAACAGGCTTCAGCCCGTCCTTTATATCAGGGACTGCGCGTTCAAGAATGACATAGGAGGCATAGTCCAGGAACCAGTCCTTATACAGCTCCTGTATATGGGTGGTCTGAGTGCCCTCTTTTTCGGTTGTTGCAGGCCCTTCAGGGAGGGCTCTTTGCGCTCTAGCCTGTTCGGTCCCTTCCTGCATGGTATCTTGCATTGTTTTATCTTTGTCATCCGTCAAGTCTCTGTCATCCATCATGCTGCTTCCTCAACAAGATCCATTTCTACGCGCAGGTTTTCTATGATGAATTCCTGGCGGTCAGGGGTGTTCTTACCCATATAGTACTCAAGTATCTTAGGTATAGAAGAGCCCGCGTCCATTACAAGGGGCTCCAGACGCATATCTTCACTGATAAAGGCGCTGAACTCATCCGGAGATATCTCCCCGAGCCCCTTGAAACGGGTAATCTCCGGGTCTTTACCCAGCTTCTCCATGGCAGCCTGCTTTTCCTCTTCCGAATAGCAATAGATGGTTTCCTTTTTATTCCGTACCCTGAAGAGCGGTGTTTCAAGTATATACACATGACCGTTTTTCACCAGGTCCGGAAAGAACTGGAGGAAAAAGGTCATCATCAGAAGGCGTATGTGCATCCCGTCCACATCCGCATCGGTTGCGATAATGACATTGTTGTATCTCAGGTTCTCGAGGCCGTCCTCTATATCGAGGGCATGCTGCAGCAAATTGAACTCTTCATTCTCGTATACGACCTTTTTGGTAAGGCCGTAACAGTTAAGGGGCTTCCCCCTCAGGCTGAACACCGCCTGGGTCTCCACGTTTCTGGCCTTGGTGATGGAACCGCTTGCAGAATCCCCTTCCGTGATAAATAAGGCGCTTTCGTATCTGCGTTCATTCTTTATATCATTATAATGTATCCTGCAATCGCGCAGCTTTTTGTTGTGCAGGCTGGCCTTTTTTGCGCGCTGATTCGCCAGTTTCTTTATCCCGGCGATATCCTTTCTTTCCCGTTCGGATTGAAGTATGCGCTTCAGGAGAGCATCGGAGGTTTCCGAATTTTTGTGCAGGTAATCATCAAGCTCTTTTTTTATGAAATCAATAACATACCCCCTCACCGTAGGGCCGTCGGGTCCCATGGCAACGGAGCCCAGCTTGGTTTTGGTTTGCGATTCAAAGATAGGCTCCTGGATACGAACGCTCAGGGCGGCGACTATGGAGGCCCGTATGTCCATGACCTCAAAATTCTTATTATAGAAATCTCGCAGGGTCTTTACTATTGCCTCTTTAAACGCGGCAAGGTGCGTTCCCCCCTGTGTGGTATGCTGCCCGTTCACAAAGGTATAGTATTCCTCCCCGTACTGGCTGCCATGGGTGAGCGCAATCTCTATATCGGGTCCTTTAAGATGTATAATAGGATAACGGATCGATTCAGGATCGGTCTTTGATGAAATAAGGTCCAGGAGGCCGTTTTTGGAATAGAATCTCTTGCCGTTGAAGGTGATCGTTAACCCTGAGTTGAGGTAGACATAGTTTTTAAGCTGGTTCTCAATGAATTCAGGGATAAAGTGGTAGTGCTTGAATATGGAATCGTCAGGCAGAAAGGTCACTATGGTCCCGTTAGACTCCTGAATTGAAGCCAGGGGATGGTCTTTTCTCAATTCCCCCTGCTCAAACTCCAGGATCTTTGTCTTTTCATCCCTTATGGACTGGACCTTGAAATATCTTGAAAGCGCATTGACTGCCTTCGTGCCCACTCCGTTAAGCCCCACGGACTTCTGAAAGGCCTCTGTGTCATATTTACCTCCCGTGTTGATCATCGCCACACAATCAAAGACCTTTCCCAGCGGGATTCCCCTTCCGTAATCCTGCACCCGAACCTGTTGCTCGGAGATGCTCACATCGATCCTTTTACCATATCCCATAAGAAACTCATCTATGGAGTTGTCTATGGTCTCCTTCAGTAAGACATAGATTCCGTCATCCGGTGCGGAGCCGTCGCCGAGCTTCCCGATATACATACCGGGACGCAGGCGGATGTGCTCACGCCAGTTTAATGATTTGATACTCTCTTCAGTATACTTTATCTCCGCCATGTACTTCCCCTTAAAAGTACTAATAGAATAATACCTTTACAGATTTATAGCAAGTGATTTTTCCCACTTGACAAATGCCTTTTATATTCTTAAAATGTTCAATCAATCTTTGTTTTTATTATATTTTAAGAATTGCCGATTTTGATAGGATCGTAAAAAGGTAATTATTAATAATGCGAGTTAAATTAAGATAAATAGGAAAATAGTATGAAAAAGACATTCAGCGCAAAAAAGGAAGAAGTACTGAGAGAATGGTATGTGGTTGACGCCTCCGATAAGGTTTTGGGACGTCTTGCCACGCAAATTGCAAATATCTTGAGAGGCAAGAACAAACCCATCTTTACACCGCATGTGGACACCGGAGACTTTGTGGTTGTTATAAACGCGGATAAGGTCAGACTTACTGGTAGAAAATTGGAACAAAAGACCTATTATCGTCATTCAGGTTATCCTGGGGGCCTGAAGTCAATTACGGCAGGCAAAATAAAGGACAATAATCCTGAATTTCTTATCAAACATGCGGTTAAAGGAATGCTTCCCCATAACAAATTAGGGCGTAAGCAGATTAAAAAGCTCAAGATCTTTGTTGGACCGGATCACAAACATGAGGCACAATCTCCAAAGGCTTTGTCAATTTAACCTTCTTCCTGACAGACCGATATATACACGGTCAATGATCAGGTAAAAAAAAGGAGCGGGATGACAAATCAAAAACCCCGGTATAGAAGAAAAACCTATTTTATACAGAAGGTATTTCAGGCTAAATTCATTCTTGCATTTCTTCTATTGGTGGTTATAGGAAGTATCGTATCCGGGATTATTTTATACACAAAGGCCAATACATATTTAGGCTATGAGTATGGCAGGGCCCACATAAAGCTGGAAAAAACCGGAGAAATCCTACAACCGGCCCTTTTTATTTCATATGGCATAGGGGTTGTTTTGATTGGGTTTGCAACCATTATCCTGACTATTTTTATATCCCATAAAATAGCCGGGCCTTTATATAGATTTGAACGCAGCGCGGAGGAGATCGGGAAGGGCAATCTGACTCTGGTAACACAGCTCAGGGAATCAGACCAGGCAAAGGACCTGGCCAGTGCATTCAGCCGAATGACAAGTGATCTCAGGAAAAAGCTGCTTGAGATTGATTCCAGCTCTAAAGAGATAGATCAAATCGCAGAGGACTTAAACTCTGTGATTCATGATAAAAGCCCTGATATAAAAGAAATCAGAGACAAATTGAACAATCTAAAGCAAATGTCGAATTCTTTAGTTCAGACTTTAAAATTTTTTAAGCTTTAGGAATTATGAGCCAGAATGGGTCTTAAATCCTGCTCAATTAAAGGATTAAGCTTTATAGTGGTAACACTGGTATTGATAGCTATCATTACAATCGCACAAAATACCACTAACGATGGACATGATTTTATGAGTGATCCTAATAAAT
>JBLIRS010000263.1:0-5565 GCA_049472415.1 bacterium
AAAGTGGCTAAACAATTAATTTCATATATGAAACTTTATGGGAAAAAAATTCCCCCCATTTTTATCTTCGAAAAGATAATTTAATGGGGGGATTTTAAAACTAACTTCTCTTTTTACTTCCTGAAAACAGGAAGTTCTCTAAGACTTATACTAAAAAAATTATAAGCCCAATAATAGCGCCATATCAACTCTGACCCGAAAATTTTGCTGTCCTTCGGGTTAGAGCTGTTACTTTTAAATTAATATTTATAACCTAAACCTTAAACTTTAGGTTCTTTACTAAGTTCGTCTAAATCTCTTCCTTCTTTTTCAGTAATCCTACACCACCTATACCTCCCAGCAAAAGTCCGAGAAGTAGGAGTGCACTTGAAGGCTCAGGCACACTATTAAGAGTAGCATCAAAACTGGTTAGACCTTGCCTGGTATGAACAATTGTTACTTTCTGAGTTAGTGAAGCTGGGGCTGCAAAAGATCCGACCGATGCACTGGCAAAAGCAGGAAGAAAAGGACTGCTATTAAATGTCTGGCTTGTGAGAGGTGTCCCTTCTCCAAATAAAATATTTCCAGTATCTAAATATGTATTATATACCAATGAACTGCCTGGACCACCACCTAAAGTCCCGCCAATTTCTGTTATAAAACTCCCTGTTCCAGGACCAAAATTATCATCAGAAAACTGTATAATAAGGGTTCCGCCATTGACACTTGTTGCATCTATCGAATTCAGGTCCATTGACATCTGAACAGAATCGCCTATTTCTGGCTTGGTTACACCTGTTGTTACATTGAGATTCCATGTACCAATACCGCTTGAGGGCACTGTGCCAACATATGTAACAGCACCCACTATTGGATTTAAATCCAACGGTGAACCATCCTGTACTATTACAGGTAGGCCTGCCATAGGGTCTGTCAACTGCAATGTGGGTATGGCATATGTGTTCGGTGCTATCAGCGATAACGCTACCACAACCATTATTGCCATTATAAAAATTCGTTTTACCATAATTACCTCCTCTCTAAATAATACTTTCGATCTATACTAATCTTTGGCGCTATTTTTTAATGCTCTCCTTTTCACCCCCCTCCCTCTGTAAATCACCCTCATCCCTTTCCTGGATGTCTATTTAGTGCTCTAATGGTTGATACCTGAACTACGAGGCTGATTTACTATGAAAGGCTGGTTTTTCATGTCCTAACTTATCCTTATCTTTTAGAAACCTTATTCCAAAATTTTCAATTTCCAATATTCCTCTAAAGCCCTTAATCAGTTTCTAACTACCAGTTTATAAATCATATTAGTTTTTCTACTCTTTTTATGCATAAATGGTATTTACCCTCTGAGAGAAATCAATTTTTGAATTGAGATAGAAATTGTCTTATTTATATACAGCACAAAATATTCAATCAATGTATAGAGCATAATTTGTTCCACATGAACTAGTTGAAAATTTTGTCTTAATTTATAATTAGTTAACAATGTTGAACTTTCATTACCGAATTAAGGGTTGTATCTAACTGTTAAGAATTCTGACGGCTATTAATAATAAATAAATTTTTACAGGAGGCAAAAAACATAAAAAACAGTGATTTGGATATTAAATTAATAAGTGAGTTTAATTGTAAAAATTTCCGACAGCATGTCAGGTAAATTTTACAATCTGTTCTACTGTTTATATCAGAAATGTTTTATACTATGCTTTCGGATCAAATCATGTAATGTCGGTCTGCTTATGCCAAGTTCATCCGCGGCTTTTGTGATGTTGTTGTCATGTTTGGTTAAAGCCCGTGTGATTATATTTATCTCCGCCCTTTCCCTGGCCTCTTTCAAAGAAAGTTTACTATCATCAGGAATCATTGAGGAGTTCAGATCAAGGTCATGATGTGTGATCCGTTGCCCTTCACCCATGATCACTGCCCGCTTTATTTTATTTTCCAGTTCCCGGATATTACCCGGCCATGGGTAAGATAAAATTGCAGTGATAGCTTCTTCAGTAAATCCTTTGATTTTTTTATTTGCCTCGTTGCTGAACCGGTTAAGATAATATTTGGCAAGTAAAAGGATATCGTCTTCACGCTCCCGCAGAGGGGGTATATGAATTGTCACCACACTCAATCGATAATAAAGATCCTCCCTGAAGCTCCCATTCCGGGTGGCATTGAGGAGATCTTTTTGTGTAGCGGCAATAATGCGGGCATCCACACTGATGCTTTCCCTGCCTCCGACTCGTTCAATGGTGTGCTCCTGCAAAAACCGAAGCAGTTTCACCTGAAGGGTGAGAGATAACTCACCAATCTCATCCAGAAACAAAGTCCCTCCATTGGCATACTCCACCTTCCCCTTCTGCTGGGCGTAAGCCCCTGTAAAGGAGCCTTTTTCGTGGCCAAAAAGCTCGCTTTCAAGTAGATTTTCCGGAATAGCGCCACAATTGATGGCTACAAAAGGATTTTCTCGTCTGTCGCTCTGGCTGTGAATAGATCTGGAAATCACTTCCTTCCCGGTGCCGCTTTCACCTATGATCAGGACAGGTGCCTTATAATTGGCAACCTTCCTGATTGTGCTGAATATATCCTGCATTCCTGCACACTGTCCTATGAGATTTTCAAACCGGATTTCATCCCCAAGCCGTTGTTGAAGCTCGACATTTTCTTTTTCAAGTGACCGTATATGGAAGGCCCTGTTTAATATGGTCTTTAAAACGTCAATCTCTATAGGCTTGTAATAAAAATCGTAAGCCCCGATACGAACCGCCTTTAAGGCGTTTTCCTTTTCAGTATTCCCCGTGATTACAATGATCTTAGTAAGTGGTTCATATTTTAAAATTTCCTCTAATAATTGAAGACCTATTTCCCCGCTATCGGGTTTTGGGGGTAAGCCCAGATCTAAAGTAACCAGAGGGGGTTTCTCTTTTTGGAAAAATGACAAAGCCGTTTCAGGATTGTCGGCTGTGTAAATATCATAGTCCTTTAACAACCCCCACTTTAATTGGTCAGAGATACTTGGATCATCATCTACGATCAGTAAATGGGGCTTGCTCATTTCTGAATTTAAATTTTCTTTGTCCAATGTTTCGGTCATTAAAAACTTTTGAGATATCTCATGTAACTTTAAAATGCTATATATTTAATTCTTTTAGTATCTTTCCGGCATCTTTTGCTTCAGGGAAATTTTTTTGTATTTTAAACGCCTTCTCCATCTCCTCTTTGGCAAGCTCCTTCTCATCCTTCCCCAGGTAAGCCATTCCCAAATGATAGTGAATACTGGGATTATCGTTAAGTTTCATTAATGCTTCATTAAAAAGGGTTATGGCTCCATCCAGATTCCCTTTTTTATAGTAGATCCAGCCAAGGGTGTCTGCGATTGCGGGATCTTCCTGGGACGCGCGCTTCGCATCCTGGGCAAGCTTAAGGGCCTTGTCCAGATCACCTCCATACCCCTCCGCATAAAGCCAGGCTAGGTTGTTGGCAGCCGGCGCAAATTCAGGATTTATCTCGATGATCTTTTGGTAGTAAGGGATAGCCTTCTCATAAGCTTCCTTGATTTGATAGAGGTTTCCTAAATTCATAAGTGCAGGGATATATTGAGGATTTTTGTCAATAACCTTTTGATATTCTGCCATGGTCTTATCGATTGCATTGTTTCGATAATAAAGATCCGCAAGGTCTATATAGGGCGCCAGAAGCTCAGGATTTAACTCAATGGCCTTTTTATACTCCTCCTCGGCCTTTTTATAATTCTGCTGGAATTTATGAATATTTCCCAATAGATTATGGATCAAAGGATTTTTAGGGGAGTTTTTTAATTGTGTTTCACAGCGGGAAATGGCCATATCGGGCTTTTTCTGTGCTATGTAGATTGATGTTATATTGAGCAGTGAATCGATGAGATCAGGGTTTAAGGAAAGCGCCTTTTCGAAATGGGCAAGGGCCTCCTGATATTGGTTCAGATTCCTGTATGCTAATCCCAGGCTATGATGTGCTAAAGGGTTTTGAGAGCTTAATTGGACTATTTTTTTGAATGTCTCCTTTGCCCTGTCCCAATTATTAAGAGAGATATATGCATTACCCAAGATAAAGTGGGCGTTAACATCATCCGGCATTGCCTTAAGGATCTTTTCTCCCTGGTTTATCGCAAGGTCAAAGGACCCTGATTTTAAATAGACTTCTCCCAGCAGAAGATTTGCCCTGTATAGGTCGGGATTATATTTCAATGTCTCAATTAACTCTATCCTTGCCTGCTGGATATCCTGCCGAGCCAGATGGGCCAGTGCAAGATAATAGTGGGCCATGTCTGATTTGGGTGCATCCTTAATGATCCCCTGAAGGGTCTCTATTGCCTTATCCAACTCCTCCTTTTTTAGAAGTATCTTCCCCTTCAATAGCCGTGCGGATAAATTTTTGGGTTTTTCCTTTAATATCTCTTCGATAATCCCGGTTGCCTCATCAAAACTGTTTCGGTTATAGCAAATATCAGCTATCTTTAGCTTTGCATCGATCCGTTGCAGGTCCAAGCTGTATGCCTTTTGGTATTGGGATATGGCCTTATCCGTATCCCCTCTTGTGGTATAAAAATCCCCCAATACAACGAATGGACCAGCATCCTCAGGATTGATTTGGGTGGCTGCGATGAACTGTTTCTCGGCCTCGGGCATCTTTTCCTGACGGATAAAAACATTCCCGAGAAGAAACATGGCTTCAAGATTTTTGGGGTCCTTTGAAAGGACCAGTTCAGCCTTCTCTTTAGCCTTAATGGGATCTTGGGTGTGTAAATATAAGCTTCCCAATTTGAGTTGAGCATCCAGGTTGTCTGGATTCAACAAAATGCATTTTGATAATGCTTCATATGCCTCCTTATACTTTTCAGCCTTTAAATAGTCAAGTGCCAGTTGATAATAATAAGAATCCTCTTTATTCGGATCAATTTCATCCAACAAATACTCCCTTGTAATGCCCTCTTCTTTTATAATATAGTTATTTTCTCCTTCAGGATTGATTGTCTTAATGGCTTCAGAAATGCCCCAATAAGACAGGAAGATAAAAACGAACAATACACCCATCATAATAAATATTTTTTTCTCTTTGTTCATGCTACATTTTACCCTCTTTTGATTCAGCAATTCTAATTATAATAATTGAGTTAAAAGAGCATAGACGTGTATAGAATTTGCGGAGAGTGCGGATTCTGCGTTTTTATATCAGGAAATTGCTGAGTTGTTATATTCATTTTTTGTTGAGTGTTAACCTAGATTAGCAATTGATTTAATAAATGGGACTTTACGGGAAAAAAATTCCCCCCATTTCATATCTTTGAAAAGGATATTTAATGGGGGGAATATAAATTAACTTATATTTTAGTCCCTGAAAACAAGAAATACAGTAATACTTATATCCAAAAGAATTATAAGTCCAATAATAGCGCCACAACAGCTCTGACACTTGGGTTTTTATGCCCTTGGGTCAGAGCTGTTACTTTCAAATTAAAATTTTTAACCTAAAATCTTCTCTTCAACATTCATATTACTCATGTAAGGCTGTTTTGTTAAGCGCTTACCTGTAGCCTTGTAA
>JBLIRS010000264.1:0-5542 GCA_049472415.1 bacterium
TTATATGCGGTAATGGCATCCTGATTCTTTTTTTGCATTTCATAGACCTGGCCTATACGATAATAAACCTTGGCCTTCCACTCATCCTTTTCCTGATAAAGATATATTATCTTCATCAACTCAAGGATAGCATTATCATAATCTTCAAGGTGGATATATGTCTCGGCCAGATCATAAATGGACTTGAGCCGCAGGTCTTTATCCTCGGCCCGCATAGATGATTCAAAATGATCCTTGCTTTTTTTATAATCCCCCGACTCATAATAAATCCTTCCAAGGGCATAATTTGCCTTTTCCGCAAGGTGGCTTTCCGGAAACTGAGCAAGTATTTGTTCATACATTTCTTTTGCCTTCCTGTACTCTCCTGTTTCATTGTAGATATTACCCTTTGCGAACAATGCCTCGGATGTCTTTCCATTATCATGTGTCAGGGTTAGAACCTGATCCAGATATTCAAGCGCCTTTTCATTTTCTCCGTGTGACTCGTATAAACTCCCCAGGTTAAGACACGCATCGGCCTTCAGCTCGGCATCGGAATATCTGAAAAGGATGGTCTTCAGGGTCCCAACCGCCATCTTATATTCTCCTATTTCACTGTAAATCTGAGCCATTTTCTTAAGGGATCTTGCCGACCATTTGCCTTCAGGGAAGTAATCTACAAGACGCTGATACACGAGAATCGCTTTTGGCCAATCCCGACGGGCCTGATAGGTGGAGCCCAAACGAAATTGGATTGTCTCGGAAAGAGGGTCCTGTCGATATCTTTCCCAGAATTCTTCCGCGTTTTTTATATAACCGTCCATATCACCTGTCTGATCAAGACTTAAAATGATACCGTATTTTGCTTCTTTTACCAAATCGGACCCGGGATATTTATCTATGAGTCTCTGGTAAGCCTGAATAGCCTTTTTATACGTTCCCATATTATAAAAACAATCCCCGATCTTAAGCATTGCCTGTGTGACAAAGGTGGTATCCTGGTAGATCCGGATTATATTGCTAAATTCATTTAGAGCTTCTTCATATTTTCCCATCATAAAATAAATCCAGCCCGCCCTGTATCTGGCCTCGGCCCCTAATGGGCTATCCGGAAATTCGGATACGAGGCTTCTTATATACTCTAAAGCCTTGTCTCGATCATTAAGCCTTAACATTAACAAAGCCTGTCTGTAGTAAATCTTATCCTTAATTTCAATATTTGGATATTCTTTTATTATCCTCTGCAGGGTCTTTTGCGAAGCCTTATAAGATCCAAGATTATAAAAACATTCAGCCAGGCGAAACATGCCTTCCGGCCTCTTCTCCCCTTTTGGATAGTCTTTTATAAGTCTTTGAAACTCATCTTTTGCCCTGGTCCAATCTTCCTGTGTATAGTATGACCAGGCTATACCAAATCTGGCAAGTTCCGCCAGTTCGCTTTCCTGGAACTTAAGGACATTATTGTAATATTCTATGGCCCCTGAAAAATCCTTTTCTTCAAAACGGGTATTTCCAAGCCAATAGTAAATCTGATCTTGAATCTCAGAATTCGGGAATAACTCCAGATGGGTTGTAAATGCCTTAGCGGCAGGACCATACTCTTTCTGCAAATAATATGATTGTCCAAGCCTGAAAAGCGCCAACTGTGAAAGTTCCGGCATCTCAACATACTCGGCTGCGTCTCTATAATATGAGACGGCATCGGCAAAAATTTTCAGATTATAAAGCCCTTCCCCAATCATAAATATACCTATCTCTTTCATTTCCCCTTCCGGATATTTTTGTGTCATTTCAAGCCAAATGCTTATAGCCTGTTTATATTCCGTTCTATGGAAATAGGACCAGCCTAACCTAAAAATTGCCTTTTCTGCCAAGGGATGACCAGGGAAACGATCCGCTATTTTCATAAACATATCGGATGCCCCCACATAGTCCTTAAGAGAAAATAAACTCTTTCCCTTTAGATAATATACATTTGCAATTAATGGGCTTTCGGGAAAACGTTCGTCGAAATCGGATAATAGATTTAATACATCCTTATATGACCCCTGGATGTAATGAACCCATGACAAACCATAAATGGCTGTAGGCGCCCTGGGATGCTCAGGGTATTCTTTCAAAAACCACTCATAAGCGGATTTTGCCTCTTTTATCTCCTCAGCCTGAAAAAGGGCTTCGGCCTTCCAGAACCCTGCCTCAGAGACAAGAGCGCTCATGGGATAATTATGAAGGAAAAGATCATATTCATCGGCAGCTTCTTTGAACCGGCCGATTTTGTATAAAGCGTTTCCTAATAAATATTGGGTTTTTTCCCGGAGATGGCTTTCATAATAACTGGAAAGAAGGGTTCTAAAAAGTTGTATTGCCTCTTCTTCTTCCCCCCTCTGATCCATTATCCATCCGAGAGAATAAAATGCATAATCCGCGAACCTCGATCTCGGGGAGTGTTCGATTATATAACGGTAATAGAATGCTCCTACATCCAGATCACCCGACTGAAATGCAGATTCTGCCGCCCAGTAATATGCTTGCCCAAGATAAGACGAACCCGGATATCGGCTGCCGAGTTCGAGAAAAAGATCAAAGGCCTCTTTGTATTGTCCCTGTTGATATTTAAACCTGCCAAGATCATAGTAGCCCTTATCTCCAAGTATGGTCTTAGAAAACAGCTTGTCTATGGGAGAACCGAATATACAGCATGAAGAAGGTGAGTCATAGGGAGCAACCTTGCTTCCTTCCAGGCCGGAGGGCAATTCATCCTGTTTTACCAAATCCTCCGGTATATCCTTTATCCCTGTTACCCTCTCCGGGGGAAGGGCCTCCTTTCGTTCCTCCTTCAACTTGAGGGCTGAACGACCCACAGCGATTATTTCCGGTAATTGGAGTATCTCCGCTGCCAGGGCATTTCTACAAGCAGACCAGAAAGACGAAAGGGATATGAAGATAAATAAAATGGCAAATACCATTTTAAGAAAACGGATAAGGCATCTACTCATTTATTTTTCTCCTTGTCTTTAATTCTTCCCATTTCATTAATTCTCTCCCCCCTTTTTTCTTATATCTTTTATATTTCTAATGGCCATGATGCGCTCCTGAGCCGCCTCTGACAAATCCTTTGTCCCGCCTTTCATTTCTGTTACTTGATTATAAAAACGAAGAGCGAGATCCTCCTCTCCTTTCTGCTCATATATATTTCCAAGGCGAAACCTGGCCATTTGTATCCATAATAACTGATCAGGAGCGGAAAATACGATTGAATTATATTCATGAAGTGCCTTTTCATGTTCACCTAAAGAAAAAAGAGACTCGGCCAGCCGATATGATGCCTCGGCAGCAAGAGATGAATCTTTTGTTTTTCTGGCCTTTGAGTAGAAATCAATTGCTTCCTTTAATTGCCCTTCCTGATAATAAATATTTCCAAGATAAAAAGATGCCATTGATACCTTTTCAAGGTCTGAAGAAAGTTCGATACTTTTTTGGAGATATTGCTCAGCCGGCTCCGCCTTATTCATTTTGAGATAACCAAGACCTATCTGGAAAACAACTTCAGGGATCAAGGATTGATCAGGATATCTCTTTTCAATGATCGCAAAAGTATCAACACCCTCCTGATATCTCTTCTGTTTAAAAAAGATTTGGCCGAGTTGAAAAAGCACCTGCGGGATTTTTGGATCGTTTTTTGGGGCTTTTTTTAGAAACGATTGAAAGATTCCGGCGGCGTCTCCATCCCTTCCTAAATAAGATAAAGCCAGTCCCTTTTTTAACACTATCTTATCCTGATCTTCAGGGTTGCCTCTAGCATAGGCTGAGTAATGTGCGAGTGTGCCCTTATAATCTTTCAACTCAAAAAGGGCATCTCCCAAGCCAAGATGAATCTGAGAAATAAGGCTTTCGGATAAATTTTTACTCAAAAGCCCTTCGAACTGTTTTACAGCTTCATCATAACGGCCAAGTTCCATCAGGCACCATCCCGCGCCATAAAGGGCCTGGGGAACATATTTATCCCTGTTTGAATCTCCGGCATAGGTGTTATATGCGGTTAAAGCCTCGGAATAACGCTTCAGATGATAAAGGGATTCGGCTATCCAAAATCTGGCCTCCGCGGCAAAATCCGATGAAGGGGCCTCCACAAGCAACCTTCTGTAACCCGAAATAGCGGAAGAAAAATCCTGTTGTCTGAACATCACCCCTGAAAGCCGAAAGAGTGTTATATGGGTCAATTTATGTCCAGGAAACAGATCCAGAACCTTTTTATATGCTTTTTCTGCCAGGGCGTTCTTGTTCTGGATGCGGTAAGCCTCCCCTATACGAAACCACGCGAAGGGCACTTTCTTACTATTGGGATAAATTTCTAAAAATTTTTGGAATTGATTTATGGCCAGGTCCAGGAATCCATTATTGTATGCCCCGAGAGCTACCGTATATAGACTGTCTTCAGAAGTAATTTCAGCAAAAGATATATCAGGCCGAAACAGGTTGGATTCAAAGATCAGACTGCTACAGGCCAGTATTATAAAAAATAGAAAGATGTGCATCTCCGGTTCCGGGGGAAAAGGACAAAATCGTCTTTTAAGATTAAGTATACAAAATCCGTTTTCCATAAACTGATTTTATCTCCGACTTTGTTCTTTTGCAAGGATTCCTTTACTTCAGGCCATTTTTTTTCAAACGTGAAAGCTTATATTTCAGCAATCACATTAGCTTATGTACTCCATGCTCCTTCAATGATTTTTGTGTGCTAATTGCCGGATGTCCTTTCATTTCATTGACTTTTAATGAAAAATATGCTAAATATTTAACTAAGCCTTTTATTCTTTGCAGAATTCTTTTCTCCGAAACTCTATAATAATAAAGGGCTTATTGATTGATACAATTCAATCAAAAACACCAAAAGGGTTTCCGAATTTCAGATGCATAATCATAAATATAACGAGGATAATTTATATGCCTATTTATGAATTTCTTTGCCTTGATTGCAACCGCATTTTTAGTTTTCTCTCTAAATCATTCAATGAGGACCGCATACCCAATTGTCCTAAATGCAAGGGGAAAAAGATGACAAAACAGATATCCCTTGTATCACCCCTTATCAGCAAAAGCTCAAAGCAACATCCTTCATCTCAAAGCGGCGATGAATCAGAAAGGCCCTATGATCCGGCAGAAGAGGCCAGAATGGAAAAAGCTATGAAGGTCCTTGAAAAGGAAATGGCGGGGATGGATGAACAAAATCCTGATCCGCGTCAATTAGGCCGTTTAATGAGAAGAATGTCGGAGATTACCGGAGAGCCAATGCCGGAAGAAATGACAGAGGCGGTAAAGAGACTCGAAGCCGGTGAGGACCCTGAAAAAATCGAAGAAGAAATGGGTGATTTGTTCGATGAAGGCGAATATGGAAATGATTCCGGCTATGGTGGTGGTCCTGTAAGGGATCCCGGTCTATATGACTTTTAACACAGATCTTGATGGATTCGTAAAAAAGTCGTTTCGTCGTCTCCTGGCCTTTTTGAAGGTACTAAAGCTTGCTTAACTGCGCTCGCTAAAGGCCTTTAACAAAACCAGTGAG
>JBLIRS010000265.1:0-5180 GCA_049472415.1 bacterium
TAATAGACAGCTTCAGGAATAATCGACAATTGAAATCGTTAAAATATTTTTCAAAATAACTTTTCTGATGAAAATAATATAATGCCGATTTATCACTCCTTTGCTACACACACTTGGTCTCAGTTTGGTTAAGTAAGAATATAAAAAAAATATTCGTCTTAAAGTTTAGAATTAATGTGTCAACCTCTCAAAAAAGGAGGGATAAAAAATGAGGACCTTAACTCAATTCTTGTTTCCTTCCAAAAAGGCCGGCAATCCTGATGTATCCTGTCCCGGCCTTCTTCTTACCTTTATATTGATCGTACTTATCACTCTGACCTTTTTCTCCACATCTCACGCGCAGCAGATAGTTTTGAATATTGAAGATAATTTTGTTTTCTACCCTTTAATCCTTATGAATTATGAAAATCCTTCCGATTACCTCCTAAAATTGAATTATAATTACTGGATTCCTCCGTATCTAAATAATATATATAATCTTCCAGCGTATTATCCCGTCAGGTATCTCTACCCAGAATACCTGTTTTTTAGTAATCCATGGGATTTTTACCACACGACGCTCTTCTTGCCCCCTTTTATCCATAGGAGCAGCGAATACCAATTTGAGTACTCATGGTTTCTTCCCTTTACCCAATATATAATTAATAAGGGAGATATTAAGTCGGATATCGAAGTATTCATGGAAAAGTATAATCTTGCTCTCGAAGAAGCCGCGAATCTGACCCCCGAGGACCTTGTCCTGAAATTTCCTGAGGATAGCTATATAACGGACCTTGGCTTAAAGACTTCAGAAGCTAATTTTTACGATCTGGTAAAGCAGAAAACTGGCTTGACAACCTCCGAGGAAGAAAGGATCAATAAAAGCGGTTTTGTGCTTAGTAAACGGATAAATTATAAATCCTTCGGCGACGCATATCTCGATTTCTTTTATAAGGACCTGCCCGTCTTTATATCAACGGATTCAATCCTTCAAGCCCTTCATAAATCCTACGATCTAATCCTGGCAGATATAGAACAACAATTCCTTATGGATAATCTGGAGTCCATCCTTTCCAAGGCACAGGCCGCGCTGCCCCAGATCATCCCGGAACCTGAAGGACTCATGGCCGATGCCTATCACGATCTGAATCTCTTTTATACCGTAGCCAGAAAATTATTAGGCAGGGCTACCTTCTATGATTTGCCTTTTTGGGGAGATGCGGAGGTTCAGGCCTTTCTGAGCCACATCAACCAGCTATCCTTCGAATGGGTGGACATATTCGGCGAATCGAGAAAAATCGATTTCAGCCAGTTTAAGCCAAGGGGACATTACACAAGGTCTGAAGAGTTCAAGAACTATTTCAGGGCAATGATCTGGCTTGGCCGGATTGATTTCAGGGTGGAAGATCCAAGACAGCTTTTGGATGCCTATCTGTTATGGAGAAGTGTGGAAGAAGGGGAAGCGCGAGCTGAATGGGATGACATGGATAAGATAATCGGGCTTATGGTCGGAGAACCCGATGCGTTAAACCTGACAGGTATGACAATGCTCATGGAAGAGGCCGGTGTGAAAGGTCCGGAAGATCTGCTGGATGAAGAAATACAAAGCAAGGTCCTTTACATAATGGGAAAGAAGGGATATGGCGAGCAAAGGATCTGTTCCCATTACCTGGAAAGCGATCCCATGGATCCCAAGGTGGCCGAGATGCCGAAATCATTTACATTTATGGGTCAAAGATTTACCGTTGACAGCCATGTTTTCTCCAATGTGGTTTTTGACCGGATAGTTGTGAATGATATAAAGATTGAACGTATGTTACCCGATCCGCTTGATGCCATGTTCGTGCTGGGCAATAACAGGGCCCTTCACTATCTTCAGGATGAATTAACCAACTGGCAATATCAGGGGAATCTCTATGTCCTGCGTTATTTATTGGATCAGTATAACAGGGAATTCTGGAAGTCCAATATGTATAATTGCTGGCTCGATGCACTCAGGAGCCTTTCAGGGCCATTCGAAGGTGAAGGGATTCCAAGGACTTTATGTACACCTGCTTACCGGGACAAACTCCTTCACACTCAACTTGCTTCCTGGGCGGAGCTTCGGCATGACACGATCCTATACGTAAAGCAATCATACACGGGCTATCCTATTTGTGACTACCCGGATGGATATGTCGAACCGGTTCCCGTTTTTTACAAAAAGCTAAAAGAGTTTTCCAATAAGGCAAAGGAAATCTTTAATAATATCAATATACCCGATCCGTTTAAATCCAGATATATCTCACACTTCGAAGGATTTGCCGACACCATGGGAATGCTCGAGACAATCGCACAAAAACAGATCGATGGTCAGCCCAGAACGGAAGAGGAGACTCAATTCATCAAAGACACGATAATTGAAAAAGGTCAAAATGTTATATGTACTATAATAACCTATCATGATGGATGGTATCCCGGACTTTTCTATGGAAATCATGAGGACTGCATGAGGTCTGACTTCATTGTCGCCGATGTTCACACAAATCCCGCAGATGCACAGGTGCTGCATGTGGGAGTGGGAAAGGTCAATGTAATATATTTTATTGCCGAAACATGTAGTGGACCTGCAATATATGTCGGGCCGGTATTCTCATATTATGAGCGGATCGAAGGGGGAATGAATAGGCTCGATGATGAAGATTGGGCAGATTTGGTAAATGGTGGAAGTCTTACCGCACCCGAATGGACCAATTCCTTTTTGTTGTGATTTGTTCCTTTTTAATGGGAATCATAATACAGGCGGCAGAGCTGATCCACCTTCCTAAGCATTGTTGGTAAACGGTAATCGCCGTGCATCCTTCTGATATATCCCGAAGCAATCACGGGGTCAATCCCAACCGAGGTAATATACAAAGGACTCTTGCTTTTTCCGCGATAAACCTTTTGAGCGAATTCAGAATCCTTAAATCTGCTTTTTCCCACTCCTATTACAGGCGTTGACTTCCCTAATGTCTCATACAGATAAGCGCCTAAACCGGGAGATTTTTTGCCATCAAGCCACACATAACCATCTATGAGAATTATATCAATAGGTTCAACAATCTTATCGAGCACATGCAAAAGGCATGGCAACTCGCGCTTATAAAACCTGCCCGGCTCATACGGTTTTACTTCCCCTATTAGACCCGCAAATTGTCCGGTAATGTCTTTGTCAGACCAATCCGAGAACAGGATGCATGCAGCGGCAGCACTCATGTCTTTGTAAAAGGTATCCATGCATGCAATCATAAAAAATCCCCTGGATGGATTTATTTTATCTCTTTCATTAACCGGTAATAAAAAAGGGATATCCCGAAGTCGTCTTAAAGGAGATCGGGATATCCCTGATATTTTATTTATCTAAGTTGTTGTTACAGATGTAGTGGCCGCCGGCGTTGTTGATGTGCCACCAAGGGCACTCAACAAAGAAGACAAACCTCCATACATTCCGAGACCGCCGTACATACCATACATTCCATAGAGGCCAGTACCGCTGAGACCGCTAAGGCCGCCGTACATACCATACATTCCATAAAGGCCGCTGAGGCCACCATACATCCCGTACATGCCGCCATACATCCCATACATACCATAAAGACCGCCGTAAAAGGCCTCCCCAAGAGCGCCACCGCCATAAGCAGTTCCGGTCGCACTGAATCCGGAGAAGGAACCAAGTCCGGAAAGACCGCCCATACCATAAAGTCCGCTCATACCGTAGAGACCACTTAAGCCACCATACATGCCATAAAGGCCCGTACCAGAAAGACCGCTAAGGCCGCCGTACATACCATAGAGACCACTGAGGCCGCCGTACATACCATAAAGACCACTGAGGCCGCCATACCCATACATTCCGTAAAGGCCTCCAAGTCCATAACTCCCCATACCATACAAACCGTAATATGCATGTGCCTGGTTAGCAAAACAATAGCATAAAGCAATAACGAGTATAATAATTAATGCTGTATAAAGCCCTTTTTTTCTCATTTCATAACCTCCCCAATCGTATTCTTAATCAAACACATAAAGACAAACAAAAGAATAACAGCCTCCCAAAGGCCATTAAAAAAATTCTGCCATATATTCACCTCCTTTTATAGGCCCTTCGAGACTCCCCTATGAGATTGATAAATAACAAGATATTAAAATCTTTTATTTTAATAGAGACTATCGATTTGGTCTGAAAAGTATTAGAAATCATAGATTAATGGATAGAATAAACGATTTTATTTTTAGTTAAACAATATAACAAAAAGTAGACGAAGGCCTCATTTGTTTAGTTACGCAAGCGGGGGGATACTAATTTAGACTTGAAACTCTTATATCTGATTAGAACAAATTTGTGCTCAGATATTTTTCACCTCTATCAGGAAATATTGTCACAATGTTTCCTGATTCGATTTTCCTGGCGACTCTAATCGATGCCAATAGGGCCGCGCCACTGCTCATTCCTACAAAAATACCTTCTTTTTCGACAATTTTTCGCGCCATGTCAAAGGCTTCCTCGGTTTCAATCTCTATTGTTTCATCGATCTTGCTTTTATCATAAATAGATGGGACCAGGGCCTCCTCCATATTTTTGAGCCCTTGAATATAATGACCTCTGGTCGGCTCAGCGCTAACGATCTTAACCCTGGGATTATACTTCTTCAAATAGCCCCCGACCCCCATTAATGTCCCCGAAGTTCCAATAGCAGAAACAAAGTAGTCGATCTTTCCGTTTGTCTGTTTCCAGATTTCCTGGGCTGTTGTTTCATAATGGGCAATTTTGTTGTATTCATTAGAAAACTGATCGGGCATAAAATATTTTTCCGGGTTTTCTTTTACTAACTCTTTGGCTTTCCTTATTGCACCATCGGTCCCGAGGCTGGCATCGGTTAAGATAACATGGCCACCGTATGCCTTAATCATTTTTATCCGCTCCACCGATACTGCTTTGCTCATTACGATCTCCACATGGTAACCTCTGACCGAGCCAATCATGGCCAACGCGATCCCTGTATTGCCTGATGTGGGTTCAATAATTGTCTTATTCATGGTGAGTTTATTTTCGGCCTCAGCCTGTTCTACCATCTTCAATGCAATCCTGTCCTTGATGCTCCCCCCAGGGTTTGCGCGTTCCAGCTTCATCCAGACTTCGGCCTGATCGCCGAACAGTGTATTTATCCTTACATGATCTG
>JBLIRS010000266.1:0-5505 GCA_049472415.1 bacterium
TCGCAGAGCATATAGCGCTTCATAACCGTCTGGGATGGTGGCGTAATAAAAATCTCTGGCGAGTTCGGCGAATGTCTCTAAGTTTTGCTGGTCCACGCAGGCACGTGTGTAATACGAGATAAGAATACTAAGAATATTTTCAAATTCATGTCGATAGGCCAATTCTTTTTCTATTCGCTTTTTTTCTGAAATATCATGGATTGTCCCCAGCATATACCTTGGTCTGCCTATCTCATCAAAACTGATCTGTGCCTGTCCCTGAACAGTTCGAACAGACCCGTCCAGA
Organism: bacterium; assembly: GCA_049472415.1. Taxonomy (GTDB): domain Bacteria; phylum SZUA-182; class SZUA-182; order DTGQ01; family JAFGSM01; genus JBLIRM01. The sequence goes on from JBLIRS010000266.1 coordinate 287, forward strand.
AGCATTATTCTGTGTTCAGTACAATAGTTTTTTTTCTCATCCAAGGCCCTGTTTATTGCCGTCTTAACATATTCCCTGTCCGCCGGGTAAACGGATTTCAAAAACATCTTGTACGTTATTATTGTTTTTCCAAGTTCCCAGCCAAGGATATGGCAAATATTATCAGAAAAATAGAATTCATCCTTCACAATATCCCAATACCAATTCCCCACCAATGTCTCTAATGGATAAAGCGTCAGGTTGAACAGATCATTTAAGATACTACCTTTATTTGCAATCAATGTCTCTTCCATAGTGATACCCGATCTATCTGTATTTTTTATTGCCATATATAAGCTTTCTAAAGGTAAACGGATTCGTTAGAAATCAGAAAAATAAAGGAAATTATCTTAAAAAGAATTCATATGAAATCTATTTAAATTAAAAAATATATTATCTGTCAAGTTAAAATTTGATCTGAATAACACCCAATGGGCATATATTCACGCATTGCTCACAAAGCACACATTTGTCCCTGTTGAATTCCAGCTTGTGGCTTTGGGGATTGATGCAAAGTGCTTCACTGAAACAAACCGCAGTACAAAAGCCACAGTGAATACATGATTCTTCATCCAGGTGAATATCCTTTGCCAGGGCCTCAACCTTCACCCCTTGCTCTCTCATAAAACTAAGGCCCGCATCGATGTCCTTCTTTTCACCTGTCAGTTCGAGAACAAGACGTCCGACATCCTTTGGAATCACCTTGGCCCGCAAGATATTCATAATCAGATTATAATCTTTAACAAGTCTATATGTAACAGGGGTACCTGCCAAACTGGCCGGGAATGTTAAAATCACTCTCCTGGAAACGTTCATTATTCAGGGACCTCTGTGCTGTTCTGATCCATTGACAAAAATGGCACATCCCTGGGAAGGGGCTGAACCGGTTTCACCAAAAAAAACTCCCCTCGGCTGATCCATTCTTTTAGTATCTTTGAAATTTCCAGGGCCATTGCATAGCTTGCAAGTGGATTAGTCGGGACCTTTTTTCCATCCAATTCCACGGACCCCGACCTGAGTTGTTTATAAGTAACCCTTCCATATGTGGGCTTTTTACGTCGAGGGATTCCGTAGTCATATATCGTCGTATATATCTGTTCATCCGAGATAGATACTGACTCCGCCATGCCTTCATCCAGGATTGGTATGGGCACGCCAATCCCGACAAAGATGCTTACTCCATACCCCTTAATGGTAGCCCCTCTTAAATATCTTGGTTTCATCTGTTTAAGGTCGCCTTTTACTGCCAATGTGGCAGCCGGTTCGAGGGGAATTTTATTTTGATCTCTGACTTGTCCCGGGTTGTGCTGGGTACCTTCACCAATGACATACCCTATTCCCCCACCCAAAAAAATCCTTGTCCCAAGTCCGATTGTCCTGTATTCAGGATCGTTGATCAAAGGATTTAACTGACTGGAAGTTGAAAAGGAAAGATTTCCAAATCTTGGCAACAGAGGGCCCATGTATGTATAAAGCATGCGTTGGGATGAATTGGTTGCGGCCCCGTAGTTCTGGTAAGCGTTTCTTGGATTACAAAGAATGGCCTGATTTATTGAATCTATCGATATAGTGGTTTCAATCCTCTCAAGAGGATAACAGTCTGTTTTATGACCTGTGGCCCTCAGTTTGATCCTCTTTTTAGAAACAAGGTCCTCTATGACATGTCCTCCGCCATAAAATATCCCTTGTTCCTCGGATATGGCAGTAGCTCCAAGATATGCATCCACTGCCGCCAGGCTACCGTACGCCGGCACATCATTAAGCAATACACGGTTCATTTTGATTGGCGGATCAGAGTGCCCGAAATTCAAAAAGACCCCCGAAGAACACATAGGACCGAACGTTGCACAGGTTACCACATCTACCTTTTCTGCAACCTCCTTTATGCCCTTCTCTTTGGCAAGGGTTATTACCTCTTCTGCAGTTACTACGACTGCCTTGCCCTGTTTGATTCTTTCGTTTATTTCCTCAAATGTCTTCATAAAATCATTAACTTATGCAAAATCTGCTTTCCGGACCAAAAGGGTCCACGGTTTTTAGGCATCAGGCTTGGAGCCTTCTTCCTCCCCGGCGGAATCTCCCCATTCAATATCAACAGACATGCCGGGAGAAAGGTACAATAAATCTTTCTGGCTCTCAGTGAGAATTTTGTCTGCTTCTAATTGAAGCTTTGCCCTTTTTATCTGTAACTCTAATTGTAATTTGGAGATCTTTTCCAGCTTCGCCTTAATATCCTCAAAACTTGGATTTTTTGAAAAACGTAGTTTTTTTAGCTCGATTTTTTGGATCTGCAGATCGGTCCTTAAGTCAAAGGTATCCTTCATATGATCGATTTGCAGTTTTTTAATTTCGTCTCTCTGTTTGGGAGTCAGATTAATATCCGGTCTGTCTAAGAGCATTCTGCAGTAGGGAGGTTCATTCATAATTCCCCTTTGCATGTTCATTTCGCCGCGGCAGGTTTGAGAGCAATTTTCTCTATGAAGCCCAATTCCTGGTCCCAATCCTGATCCCATTCCTCGCCCCATTCCAGGGCCCATTCCTGACCCCATTCCAGGACCCATTCCTGACCCCATTCCCGGGCCTATTCCTTGACCATAAGGGCCTTGGGAAAAAACCAATGAGGGACTGCAAACAAAAATGATGAAAATCCCGACGGCAAAACAATTAATAATAAAGATATTGAATTTTCTTAAATGATTGTTCATGGCTCCCTCCCTAAAAAATAAGTTTAATATAATCATGATGTTACAAGATATGATTTTTAAAATTCTATCACCTCTTTATAAAAGAGTCAACTAAGAGAGACTTAATTTCCGATATAAAATATGTCCGGGAAATCAGGGAAAATCATTTAAATATAATATAGTCTTATTTAATTATTAAATTAAGCATAAAAAAGATTTAATTTTAATATGTTTTTTCTAACCCAATCATGTTAAATGTAAAAAGGTTCAAGCTCAAAGTTAGAATTGCCGGACATTAATAGTTGACATTTTCATACAGAATGGTATTAAATAAAGGAAGTATATAAAATATACAATGGTATATAAGTATATACTATTTTTACTCTAAATTTTGTATTTAAATGGTTAGACGGGTTAAGATGATCTTATACAATGAGGCTTTACCTTTAGAAAATCTGTTAAGTCATTTTTTTCACAAAATTTGGGCGGTTATTTTCCTGACTTTTGTGATTATCTTTGTTTCCTCTCTTCCAACCTCCGCGACTACTTCTTTGGTTGATGTGCGTTCATGGACTGCCCCTACCCACACCAGAATCGTTTTTGATCTTAATCGTCCGGTCCTTTTTCAGGAAAAGTGTAAAGAAGACCCTCAAACCATATCAATAGAATTCAGAAATTGCAAAAATGCTACCTCAAAAAAAGAATGGTATATTGATAATAAGTTCATAGAATCCTTAAAGCTAAAAAATTCATCTTCCAGTTCATTGAATGTTGAGATTAAAACATCATTAACAATGGAATACCATATCTTTTACCTCCAGAAATACGAAACCAAACCCGACAGGATTGTGATTGATATAAAAAATCCGTTATCCCCCCAAAAGGAAAAAGAGACAAAAAAGGAGATCGAAAACCTTAAGAAAGCCAACTGGATAATTGCCATTGATCCCGGACATGGCGGAGAAGATCCGGGGGCAATAAGCAAGGATGGTTTTAAAGAAAAAGATATTGTGCTGTCTGTGGGAAAGAAGCTTAAGGAGTTACTGGATAAACAGCCAGGGATAAAGGCATATTTAACCAGGGACGGTGACTACTTTCTTTCTCTTAGAGAAAGGATTGAAATCGCCCACAAATTTCAAGCGGATCTTTTTCTGAGCCTTCATGCAAATGCAGCAAGAAGACAATCAGCAAATGGCGCATCTGTTTACTATCTTTCCCGTGACGGGGCAACGGACGAAGCCTCCGCATTGCTGGCAGATAAGGAAAATGCTTCAGATTTGATAGGTGGCATACCCCTTGGCAAAGACTCGCTTCTCGATAGCATACTTATTGATCTGGCACAAACGCGCACCATAAACGAGAGCATTGATCTTGGAGAAAAGGTTTTAAGAGAATTGATCAAAATTAAGGGTATCGAAAAGGAAGGTCTGAAATGCGCCAATTTTGGAGTTCTTAAGTCGCCTTCGATTCCATCTGTGCTTGTGGAATTGGCATACCTGAGCAACTCTTCGGACAGGAAGCTTCTGATTTCAAATGAATATCAACATGAAATGGCCCGTATGATTTATAGTGGCATCGATAAATTCCTTGCCGAATGCTCCCCAAAAGAAAAATCCCATAGAGTAGTCGCTAAAACGGATACTAACTCACATAATTACGAGATTCATATAGTACGAAAAGGTGATACACTCTGGCGTATCGCATCATTTTACGGAATCCCCCTTGAGATAATAAGAAAATTCAATGGCCTAAATCCTTCTTCAACCTTACTGGTAGGCCAGGAACTCAAAATCCCCAGCTTCTAGTCATTATGCATTTTTAAAAATACCCAACTGACACCATAGCTTTAATTTTGAGGCTTGAGAAAAGAAAATTGAGTCCAAAGATCAAGGCTATTTTTGAAAAGGCCGAAAATGGAGCTATTAAGATAATCATACCAACAATGGTCCTGGTTTCAAATTACTGACATACCTGAATTACACGATAGAATTATTGCTGGCACTTCATTAAATATGGGACTCACACTTATCACAAACGATCAATTAATTTCAGATTCAAAATTCGTAAAAACAATCTGGTAATACGAGGGACATTCTATTAGTTTATTACGAGACTTTTACAGTAAGTTTTCATTGTATAAATATTGATTATATCCACTAAACATGTTATAAAATTACTGCCTTGGTAAAAATTAAAAAAAACAGATTGGATTTTTATCAGACTATGTATTTTTGAGAAATTAATAAGGCATAACCTCAATATAAATAATTTTGGATAAAAATCATTGAGTGCCGAAGTGGTGGAACAGGCAGACACGCTGTCTTGAGGGGGCAGTGGGAGATTCCCGTAGGGGTTCGAGTCCCCTCTTCGGCACCATTTTAAGTTTTTGATTTATTTGAAAATTAGGGCAATAAACACCCATAAAAATTAAGGCCCCAAAGAGGCCCCAAAAACTTTTCACTCCAATCCCTTAATTTATCTGAATTCTCAAAGTTG
>JBLIRS010000267.1:0-5502 GCA_049472415.1 bacterium
ATTTGTCTATTATGTTTGACTTTAACCATTTTGGATAAAATTCGTTGCCGAAGTTATCTTTTAAATACAGATCAGAGTTATCCTTTATCGAGTTTTTGGTGATTTTATTTACCGCACTGAATATATGACATACTGCTTCAGCACCGGTGGGGGAGAAATGAACCCTATAAACCAAAATCCCTTGATATTCTTTTTTAGGGATCACCTTTAATTTGATTATCTGCCCCTCTTCAGTTGCATTCTCGTTTTCACTTTCCAATTTTTCCAGATATAAGCTATGAGTATATACACGTGCGTTGTCTATACAAAGATCCTCATAGCAATAATCCTGGAAATCTTCCGAAAATTCGATTGATTTTTCCTCTTCTCCCATATACATTGTTACTTCAAAAGGAAATTCGTTGGGGTCAATAAATAATGGGTTATGAACCAGAATTTCAATATCATAAGGGATCTCCGGAAGGGCTGTAAAAATGATCCAATCCACATCATTCGGATCATGAAAGTTGTGGATTTCTGGTTCCTCCAATGGGATATATTTTTCATCAGGATTGTCATCAAGTTCATAATCATCTTTAGGAATTGGTATATTTGGGTCTTGGAAGTCAGGGAAATAGGTTTCAAGAAAATTGGGGTCAAGGTGATAAGGCCCTGAAACTTCTGTGTCATCTCCTTGCACATATACAGACACTTCTGTATCGGGATGGCAGAAATAGTAATTAGGGGAAAAAGTCAGTACGTTTGCATCAATCTGGGTACGATCATTAGGATTTGAATAGGACCTGCACCAATCATCGGAACAATTTGGGGACACAATCGATGCCCATGCCCTGTTAACCGGAGAATCAACTTGTACTGTAAGTTTAATCCTGCAGCCTAGACTGTCAACAGGGATGATATCAACGCTAACATCCTCTATAACAGGGATAAATATGGGAGGGTGCCCACCTATGTAATCAATTAAAAATCCATCTTTCCGGTATGATTTTTCAGGCCAAAAAGAAGGAGCTTGATTAAGCATAATATCAGAGGCATAATCGAATGCATCTTTTATTTTAGATTGTTTCCCAATTTTGTACCAGAAATGATGAGAAAATGACTCTCTCCCATTTTTTTTAATCTCAGCCATTTCATCCATTGATGAAACAATAACAACTCTATGTTTCGATTCAGATTGTGTCAGTTTTTCAAAAAATTCCCTTGAATAACAAGCTTCAATAAAGATATAGATTTCATAATCGATAAAATTTTCTTCTGCAAGATTATTTTCCAGGTTTTGTATCCATTGATTTAGTTCATGTTGCCAAAGTGTTGTCTTATTGGGGTCTATTGCTAACGGATCCAGAAATATCCTGCCATCCTTTCCATGATCAACTAGATCGATGATTAAAATAGCTTCTTTAGGTATATTATGTTTCCATTTGTTAAAAACCCACTCTTCTATGGACAACCTAATTGATTCTTTTTGTGATACGTCATTATTTGAGAATATATCATTTAAACCATCACCATTGAGATCATAAAAGGATTTATAAAAGATATATCTAGTATTGGGATGGCAGGTTTTCACTTTTAGATTTTTAAAACCCCAATCCCCAAGATGGGAAAAAGCCCTGAACCTACCTCTTCGATAGGCTTCCTGACTTCCCCCTCCAACGCATACAATACCTAAAACGGATTTTGACGGACCAATAGGTAAGTATTCAATGTTAAAGATACTTCCCTCTTCAATATTATCTATTTGAATCTGAGAGTACTCATGCATATCAATTTTCTTGTCTGAAATGTATAAGTAAAAAGGCCCTGGTATCAATTCATCTGGATCCCAGCTTAAGATTATGGAAGCTGTCTCCGACTGATTTGGTTGTGTCTTGGGATAAAACATTCTGAATCCCCAATTTGCCTTCCAGTCATAACTTGGCTCCAATCCGGGAAGAGGAAGGAGGGCTTCTTGCCAACCATCCCAAAAACCTCTTTGAGATGCGAGTTTTTCGTTGAGAGCCTCTACAGCAGTTTTTAAACTTTCCGCTTTATATATAAATCCTGTGTGGTTAGAATTCTGGTCAAAAAATGCCCATATACATGACATAGGTGGCTGTGGAGGAGCGATTAAAGCGTTTTCGTTTTCAGCAAATCCGAATACAAGCTCTGTTGTTTTTATTAAGCCTTCCTGAGGAGTACAATCAATTCGTTCTATTTTTAAGGTAGCCCTAAATGGCCGAATATGTGTATTCTGCTGAGGCCAAACCGTAGTTTTATTACAAAGAAGATGGAAGCAAAGAAATATACAGGTAAAAATAAATATTACCCCTGATTTCGGATTCTTAAAAACCTTTCTTTTTTTTATTAACATAATATACTCCCTTATTTTGTAATTACCAGGTCTCCAATCCGGATAACCTCTAGAAGCTTCTCTTTAGAGGGTAAGGCTGAGGAAAAATCATGGTTTACATCTTCCATCCTTGCCTCACCAAGGATATTCTGAATTCGCATTTCCTTTATCGATCGGTACACAATGATCTTCATCCCTTGTTTTATCATATCAGACCTAGTTAGATTGATTTCAAAGATATGCCGTTTTTTATTTATAACTTCTCCCTGCACCAGCGGGAATTCCTGTTGAAATATCCTGGCAAGGCCCGAGAGCAAATATTCCTCGTCTTTTTTGTTTTGCCAGCGATTGTAGACACTCTTTATGGAGAGCACACTGCCTGTTTCAACATCCACAAGCCTGGCGATAATCTCAAGACAGCGGTCCCTGCCGTCCCATGCTTCCCGGAAGGAGCCTGAAAGCAGGACCTCCGCTGCAAGGAGCTTTCCGAGCCTGGGGCCTGTGGTGCCGTCAACAGCATTACCGGATTGCAGCTCCAGCTCGTTCATAACGGAGTCAATCCGTTCCCTTTCCACCAGATTGAAGCGTTTTGTCCGGAAAAAGGAGAGGTGAAGCCCTTCAGTGAGCAATGAAAGGGGGCCTGGAGGGGGATCGGCAAGGAGGGGCATATCCATCTCCCGGGCCAGGAAGGGCAGGATGGCAAGGCGCCACCGGTTCCCGATCCGGTCAATCTCTCTTACCCGGTATTCCACCATGATATCTTTGCCGGCTGACCTCCCGTCAGCATCCTTGACACGGATAGTCAGGCGGTTTTCTCCTTCTTTTAATCCCTTGATCAGGCGAGTGAAATAGAAGAGAGTCCTTTTCCCGTGCCAGAACCGGCGCAACATATGCAGAAGACCGTCGGCTTCCGTGCCGGATAAGAGAGGCTCGTCATTGATCCAGGCTTCGGTGATCTCATTCCAGGTCTCGATCCTTCCAAGGATGACCACATCCGGTTGAAACACTGTTGCCGGACAATCCTCAATGTATATCCCGGGAGTTCTTTCGGTCTGAGCATTGCGTCTTCCCGATATAAGCCCGTTTAGAGAGGGAACATTGCCAGCTACCCGGACAGGATTGAAAAGGTCCTGTTCGCTCATGCTCAATATATGAGCCAGATTTCCGTGTGTGACGTTCCCTGCCATGTCTCTGGCCCAAAAGGCCGGAATTTCAGGTGAAGTTATTTCTATTTTAAACTCTTTATGGGTGACACCACGCATCAAAGGGATTTCCTTTTCTCCAATGACCAGTGTATGCACCCCCCCGGCATCGAAAACGATCCCACGAATTATAGTCATATTTGCAGGGTCTTTTTTTTCATCGGGATGTCCTGCTGTATTAAGATGTGAAGGATTGCTCTGATCAGGGACGGCGTCCTGGCTGAAGAAGAGGCCTGGCCCCTGCTGGTCAAGAAAGATCCGCAGTTCTTCCTTATATTCCTTTCCGGTCAGGTCCGTGACCCTGAACAGAAAATGGTTTTCACCTGTATTGAGGGATACGCCCTTGCAGAAAGGGATAACCGGCTGTGCGAGATCGATAAACAGGGGTTGCTCGTTTATAAGGATTGAGGACACATAATAATCATCCAGGGCTTCTCCGTTAATGGGAAAAGTGTCCATGTTCGTGTAAAGCCATTTTTCCGTCACATGGGATTGCTCATATGATATATCAGGTTGTGCATAAAAACGGATGCCGGGGGGATTCCTGTCCAGGCCTGTCTTTTCCAGCCATCCTTTTCGAGCCTGGTTCAGATAGTATTTGGCCTTGGCTGAATCCGCCGTAGCCAGGGAGATGGACAGCTCTTCAATGGCCTCCTGCAGTTTTCCTTCCCTGAGGTAGAGAATCCCCATTTCCCTGTGTGGAAAATATTCGTCCAGGACATGCATGCCGTAGGAGCGGGCGCGCCACTGGTCATTCGGCCTCTGGCGCACGGCCATGCGAAACTGGTCCATGGCCTGCGTTCGGCATTCCCCCTGGGCATAGGAAACGGCCCTTTTGTAGCAACTGTCCCAGTCGTGACTGACGATCCAGTCGTCCGTGACCCCGTAAGCCTTGCCCTGTTTGACGCAAGGTTCCGGGGGTTGGAAGGCGCAGGCGGACAAAATAAGTCCCAGCAATCCCAAAAAGGAAAGGTATATGGGAAAGCGGCTGAAAGGGCAGGGGCGTAAAAACCGGCTCTGTAACAACCCTCACCTCGCTTCTGATGTTTTCAATGATTGAAGGATTTCCTCACCCATGGCATTGGTTACCCTCTTGATGTCCCTGGTATCCTTCAGGGATGCTTCTGCCATAGCCTTTATCACAGAGGTTTCCGTATCCACATAGCGCAGAAAGGCCTTTGTTTTTTCCCCGAAGTGGGGAAAAGAAACCCCCTGGCTTTCAGGGATTGCCCGGACAAACAGTATCCCTTTGGCCCCAAAGATCTTTCCTATAGCGAATTTCAATTTGCTTTCCGTGATATTCGATGTAGCCCTTTCCAACTCTTCAAACACAAAATCCAGTCTGTCCCTTTCAACCACCATAAATCCCGGTTGATGCATCCAGTAAAGATTCAATTCTTCAAGGAGATGGGCGGTCATCAGTTTGGAAGGCGCCTTTTCCTTCCACAGGGGGGTCGCGGGGATGATGCAGATGGTCATAGGGGAATCAGAGGATGAAGATATATTCGCAGGGATTTTCTGATCTGAGTAGCGCTCATCCAGTTTTGTCTGGATATCATGGACAATGCGCCATTTTTCCTTCTCCCAGGCAAGATCGGTTTCCTGATTTTCCCTTATTTCATATGGATCATGACTTGTCTGGCGATAATGGCGGAGGCTGGTAAAGAGGTAAATCAGTATGACGCATGCAAGAAGCAAAAATGCACCACCTATAAAAAGGCCGGGCATTTTTATCCTTTTTTTCGCGTTTTTTGTGGTTTCTTTATTTTGATGTGTTCCCGGACCTTGATCCTGGCGATCGAATACGTCAATGTTGCGGGTCCTTTTAACAGGCCCTGCCTGGCTGACGATTTTTTCTGTATTGCTGAACCTGATGCAAACCTTTTTCACTATTCCTCACTTGGCTCTCGGTGCGGAACTTAGCCGGGATTATCATCAGCGATCGGTGGTCATGGGCTACAATACCCT
>JBLIRS010000268.1:0-5495 GCA_049472415.1 bacterium
GATCCGGGGATTCGAATCAAAACAGGACAGATTTTTACCCTGACCAACCAATCCGTCACAGGATCAGAAAAAGCGGTCTCAGTTACTTATCCCCAACTACCAAGTGATGTCCGTAAGGGAGACGTTATATTAATAGCCGATGGAACATTGGAACTTAAGGTCCTCAAGACCACGGACTCCGAAATCCAATGCAGGGTGATTATAGGGGGATGGTTGAGCTCACACAAAGGGATCAATATTCCATCCGAGACAATAAACACCCCCTCAGTGACTAAAAAAGATATAATGGACCTTCATTTTGGGCTTGAACACGGGGTAGACATGGTGGCACTGTCTTTCGTAAGATGGGCGGAAGACATTCTCAAGATAAAGGAAATCATATCAAAGAAAAAAGAGCCCCCCCCGGTTATAGCTAAGATTGAAAAACATGAGGCGGTTAAAAATCTTGATTCAATTTTAAAGGCCGCTGATGGCATAATGGTAGCCAGAGGTGATCTCGGTGTTGAAATCCCTCTCGAAAAGGTGCCACAGGTTCAAAAAGAGATAATCAAAAAGGCGAATTCAGCAGGAAAACCTGTGATAACAGCTACACAAATGCTTGTATCCATGGTGGATTCCAACCGGCCGACGCGTGCCGAGGCCACAGATATAGCAAATGCAATCCTGGACGGAACCGATGCAATCATGCTCTCAGAGGAGACCGCAACAGGCAGATATCCTGTGAGGGCATTAAGATACATGTCACTGATAGCGAAGGAAACAGAAAAAAACTATCCTCATGGCCAATATCTTGAGGCAAGGGGAAAAGGATGGAGTATTACGGAATCAGTGGCACAGGCAGCCTGCATGCTGGCAAGCCATCTTAATGCAAGGGCCATTTTAGCATTTACCCAATCAGGAACAACCGCAAGGGAGATCTCCCGATTCAGACCGGCACAACCTATAATTGCCCTTAGCCCTTCAGAAGAGACCTTGCGCAGATTGGCATTGCACTGGGACGTCATCCCATGCCGAATCGCTCCCCTATCCGACACCGATATTATGATTGAAAAGGCAGTTGAGACAACGATAAAAATGAAAAAGGTAGCACCCGGAGACATCGTTGTTATAACGGCAGGGCTTCCTGTATCTTCAATGGGCATAACAAACATGATTCGAGTTAAAACAGTCTAAACCTATAATCTTTATTATTTAAATACAAATACTTATAACTGATTATCCCTTACAGCAGAATTGACACAAATATGTATCCCTTGTTATACTTTTAATGTACAATTCATAAAATTACAATCATAAAAATCTTTTTTCAAGCTTAATAATGAGAATTTAATTTAATAGAGCGTTTATCTCTAAAAACCTTATTTTTAGAAGGGGATATATCATGAAAGGAAAATCATCAAAATATGTCCTGATTTTTTGTTTATTAGCTTTCGCCCTTTTTTGTCTATTTCCCCATATGGGAATGGCTCAATTATGGAAACCTCTTCCACCATATAATGTCTTATGGCCTCTATGGTCTCCCATATTATCCCCTCCGAATCCTCTCACAGGGGTTCCTACCCCGCTCGTAAGCACTCTTAACAAAAACACCTATCTTCCCATACAGCCTGCTCTTGTCTGGGACCCCAGCTTACCTTACTTTTATCTTCTCTATAATTATGTTCCCATAGATTTGACTGCCAATGAGCTTATTTACTTTGATCCCACTGAAGGAGCTTTCAATCCCGTCTATTCTTTCAAGGCATGGCCCCCTGCTTCTTTGGTTGGAGTAACAACCACTACGACCCTTGCGGGTACTGTTTCAACCACAGGCCCGGCACCGATAACCTTGCCTACAAATTATGCATCTCTTATAAGCTTCGATCCCACTCTATGGCTTGATTTCTGGATCCCTCTTGTGAATACCGCGTATCAGAATCTATACGGAATTTTCCCAAATCTCCTTGTCGCAAGCGATATTATTCCATCAGGATACGCATTTACAGGCACTTTCGCCCCAATTCCCGCTATTTAACTATTTTGACTATTAACCAATTTGAAATAATTAAAAAGAAATCGATCAAGCCGATATATTAAGTTAACAAAGATATCGTTTAAACCCGCTACCCAAGGTAAGCTTATTAAGTTAATTATAAATTTCTTTGATTAATATAAAAACCCGCAGGGTTGTCATAAACCTGCGGGTTTTTATTAGGGATCAGCGGACACATTTGACAATTGCGAAATTCAATCAAAGATTATTTGATCGTCAAATTTGTAGACCTGTTTTATATGATATGCTAAAATGTTTTGTTTTAGCTATACATGGTTATATACTGATATCTGATTAAGAATATGTAAGACTCAGAAGGGGGATAGTCTATGAGCAAAGATACCGGTTCCGGAGTTTTCCCAAGCGCAAACGATGACGCAAAAACCGCAGATACTGTCAAGAATACAGCACAAACCCGCTCTGACAGCTATCGCTTGGCTTATGCCGATAAGGGCTTTTTAATGAGGGACGAACTCAGACCGGTCAGGCTACAGCTTGAGCTGTATAAACCTGAACTTATTTTAAAAGAAAAGGGGATAGACTCTACAATTGTTATATTTGGTAGTTCACGTATTCTGGATCCGAAAAAAGCCAGGTCAAACTACAATAAAGCAAAGTCAGCGGCCTTAGAAGCGCCCTCAGATCCTGAGCTTGCAAGACAAGTTGAAGTTAGCTGGCGGAGACTTGAAAAAAGCAGATATTATGAGGCAGCAAGGGAGTTTGCCCGTCTAATTTCTTCCTTATGTCAGAATCAAAAAGATTATAATTATGTAATTATCACCGGAGGCGGCCAGGGTATCATGGGTGCCGCAAATAGAGGCGCCTACGATGCAGGGAAAATGAGCATAGGGCTGAATATCGTTTTACCTACAGAACAGGCTCCAAATCAATACATTACGCCTGAACTCTGTTTTCAGTTTCATTACTTTGCAATTCGCAAGATGCATTTTCTCATGCGGGCGAAGGCCCTAGTCATATTTCCCGGCGGTTTCGGAACCATGGATGAACTATTTGACGCACTGACTCTAATACAGACCAAAAAGATAAAGCCTATTCCTGTGCTGCTGTTTGGTAAAGAGTATTGGAAGCGCGTCCTGGATTTCGATGTCATGGTGGAAGAAGGTATGATCGATCCGGAAGATTTAAAGATTTTCAAGTATGTCGAGACGGCTCAGGAGGCCTTCGATATCATCAATGACTTTTATGGAAATAGCAAGGCATAGAAAAGACCTGCAAGAGACATTCTGGAAATACTGCCAGACAATTTTTTTGAGATCTTTTTGTCGATATTAATAATATAAATATGCGGCTTACTGATTGCTATCATCTTGTCATGAGGAGACGTCATGGACGCGGTTCAACAGCTAGAAGACAAAAAGAAGACAAAGAGCCTTTATGATGATTACAGAATAGGTGATATCTTAATTCAGGAAAAACTTGTTACCAAATCACAGCTTCAGGATGCAGTGAAATATCAGCAAAAGCTTTCCTGTTATAAACCGGTTGGCCAAATCCTGGTTGACAGAGGTATCATAACTCAAAAACAACTAAATTTTCTTTTAGATCGCTTCCAAAAACGGCCCCGTATTGGTGAAATATTAGTACATTCCGGAATTATCACCAAAGAAACCCTTGAGATCGCATTGGATTATCAAAAAAAAACACGCCTCCGTCTGGGAGAGGCCCTTGTGGAACTCGACTTTATCTCCGAAGAGGTCATGAGGCAAACGCTTTGCAATCAACTCAACATCCCATTTGTGGATTTTAAGACCATCTCAGTAGATGAAAGCCTTTCAAAGCTAATCAACAAAAACTATGCTCAAAAAAACCGGATCGTTCCGATAGCAAGGATAGGACATACAATAACCCTGGCCATGGATGACCCCACTGATGAGGATTTAATCGAGGAACTTAAGGCAATTACCGGCTTCAATATCAATGTGGTTACCTCAACAAGGGGAGCTATACTGGATGCCTTCAAAAAGTTATATGAAGACAATATGCTCAAGGAAACGGATCTTGGCATAAAACTGATTGAGCAAGAGATCACTGAAACAGAAGGAGGGGCAATGTTTCTTGAATCTCAACAAAACAAAAGGGCCGATATCCTGGTAGGACAAATTATCGCCATGGGATTAAAAAATTCCGCTTCGGATATTCATATTGAGACAACAGACCAATCCGCTTTATTGAGGTTCAGGATCGATGGAGTTCTCCAGGAGCTCTATCTGGGCCTGATCGAGGAAGATCTTAAAAAGCTGCACAAGGAAGTGGTTTCACGCATCAAAATCCTCGGAAGACTGGATATCGCTGAAAAACGACGTCCCCAGGATGGAAGCTTTCGCGCTCGATTTGCGAAAGAAGGGATAGAATCCAAGATAGATTTCCGTATATCTATCGTTCCAGGGTACTATGGAGAAAATGTGGTTTTAAGGATTCTGGACACCAGAAAAGCGCCAAAATCCATTGACCAGCTTGGATTTTCTAAAAAAATCAATGAAGCGTTACACCAGTTACTAAAAATAAACTCCGGCATGCTTCTTGTTACCGGACCCGCAGGGGCCGGAAAAAGCACGACACTATACGGTTCATTACTTACTTCATATCGCCCCGGTATCAAGATTTTGTCTGCGGAGGATCCTATCGAATATGTCTATGATAAAATCACCCAATGCGAGGTGAATCCGAAGATAGGTAATACCTTTGCCAATTATGTCAGGGCCTTCCTGAGACAGGACCCTGAAATCATCATGATCGGAGAGATCAGAGACTCGGAGACAGCAGAAATGGCCTTCAGGGCAGCCCAAACCGGACATATGGTTTTAAGCACCCTGCATACTAACGATGCCATCAGTACTATTATGCGATTATTGGATCTTAAAGTTGATCCGAGCCAGATTGTCTCATGCCTCCTGGGGGTTTTATCCCAACGTCTGGTTAGACGAATCTGCCCGCACTGTAAAGAAGAATATATACCTTCAGAAGAGGTGCTTAAGGAATTTTTTGATGCCCCTCCGGCTAATTTCCACTGGTTTAGAGGACAGGGATGCTCTGAATGCCATAATACAGGCTACAGGGGTTGTATTGCCGTAGCAGAGCTCTGGGTACCAAGTGAAAAGGATATGATTCTTATCAACAAAGGGGCAGGCATTGAAGATCTTAGAAAAAGCGCCTATGCAAGCACCATTTTAATGGCAGAAGATGCAATGGAAAAGCTTAATTCCGGGAAAACGAATCTTGAGGAGTTGTTGCGCACACTTCCATTCTCAAGCATCTACCAGTTCCGTCGAATTAAAGGCAATTCCAAAATAGGCAAAAAATAAAAAAATTCATAACTGTTCAATCAATAAACAATTCGTGCGTCCTAAAAGAACAGATGTTAACAGCTCCCGGTTTAAAGCCCCTTCTATTTTTTAAAATCCATTCAGGTTTAAGGACTTAAAAAAATCCGAAAATCAAACAA
>JBLIRS010000269.1:0-5492 GCA_049472415.1 bacterium
AATTTGACAAAAATATATATAATAATATGCCACTTTTAGGTGAGTCAAAAAATTAAATTACTCAATCTTATTATAAACAGATTCAGATACATTCTTACTATGAAGCATTTCTTCAGCAAGTTGCTATTTTTCTGATATTGTTAATTTCTCTTAAATATGGTTGGATCAGGAATCTTAAGAAGACAGCATTCATTATTTTTCTCATTATATTTTCATTATTCATTATTAATCTCAAGGGAGATAGAATGAGACATCAACTTATATGGGATGCAACTGATATGTTGATAGAAAAAGGAGTAAACACTATAGAAATAAATGCAGGCACTGGTTTTGGTTTTTACTATAATTTTTATTCAATATCTGAGTTGTACAAAAATGTCAATATAAGTAGGCAATTAAATTGGCATAAATTCCATCCTATGGCTAATTACTTTGTCTTATCGAGCAACAAAGAACACCCAGGATTAGAGTTAGTCGAAACCTTAACGAAGAAAGCTTTTTGGGGTAAGATCAAAAGCGAGGTTTATATATTCAAAAGAAAATCCCAATTCAAAGAGCCAATTTGGATTTAATAAGAACAAAAAATATGAGACTATCTAAAAAAAAGACTGACATATTAATTGCCGGTGCAGGTATTGCCGGGTGTGCTGCAGCAAATGAATTGCAGGCTAATGGGATTGATTATCTTCTTGTGGAAAAAAATATTGAGCCAGGAGGTCTTACTCGTTCTATTAGTATAGATGATGCATATTTTGACTATACAGGACATTTCTTGAATTTAGCTCGATTTAAAAGTCCTGCATCATTGCCCCATGCGAACCTGAATGACGAAGATTGGATGCTTGTTGAGCGAAAATCTTCGGTATTCATTGATGAAGAGATGGTCCCTGCTCCTCTGCAATACAACCTATATTATTTGCCGGAAGCATTAAGAGAAAAATGCATTATGGCTTTTCGTAATCGACCCAAACTCAAAAAAATTATATCCTTTAAGGAATACCTGCAAGCAGGATTTGGGCGGGGTATTTGCGATTTTTTTCTCTTCCCATATAATGAAAAAATAATGGACTGTAACATTGAGGAACTCTCAGTGGAATCCGTCAAGCGTTTTTTCCCTATCCCTGATCCAGACATGATTGAAAGGGGATATAGCATAGAAGGTGAAAACCTATTAACAGGATATAATAGCACTTTTTGGTATCCAAAAAGGTCTGGAATCGGTCTCCTGGCCAAGGGGTTAGCTGAGAATCTTAATAACCTTTTGATTTGTTGTCCTGTTGAAAAAATCGATCTTAATTCACGTTGTGCTTATACTCGAGGAGGTAAAATATATTTTGAACGAATGCTTACCTCCATCCCATTAAAACGGTTTTGTACGCTTACAAATGATCCTGAGCTTCATAATTTAGCGGCTGCTTTAAGGCATACACGCGTATTTTGTCTGAATGTATTATTTAAGGGTATTCCCCCCAAGGTTTTTAAAGGTTCTCACTGGATTTATATCCCGGATAAAAAAGTCCCTTTTTATCGTGTCGGTATTTACTCGCACATATCTCCAAATATGAATCCTAAAAGGACTACGGCATTTTACGTGGAAGTTGCCTTTTCGGATAATAAGACATTACCGGTTATGTCGACGCTCCTCGATGAGATCTTTTTCTGTTTGGAAAAAGTGGGTTGGGCAAAAAGACAGATGTGCACAGTACTCACAGCGAACTGGATTGATTGTGCCTATGTATATTTTGATCACAATCGCAAGGAAACAGTTGAAAAGATTTTTAACAAGCTTAGTCATAATAAAATCCATCCTATCGGTCGATACGGATTATGGGATTACATCACGATGGAAGATGCGATTATCTCCGGAATTGAAACCGCCAGGATATTGGTCCAATGAAAAACTGTTCGATCATTATTCCCATACATAACGAAGCACTTCATTTGGAGGAGTTTATCATCCGATTCTGGGATAATCTCGGAGAACTGCAAAAAAGAGTAATTGAAATACAATTGGTCGAGAATGGGAGCAATGACAATAGTCTTGAGATTTGTCAAAATTTGGGGAAAAAATTTCCGAAGGTGATTGTTGCCCGGCATATACCACATCCATCTTACGGAGAGGCAATTAAATCAGGGATGCTCAATGCGAAGGGCGAAATAGTCTCAATCCTTGAGTGTGACTATCTGGATATTGAATTTTTCTCTTATTCATTAGCAGTCATTGATGAAAGTAAAACTGATTTTGTTCTTGCCTCAAAACGTCACCCTGATTCTGTTGATAAAAGACCATTAAAACGCAGAATTATAACCTATTTATTCAATTTATTTCTAAAATTGTTTTTTAATATTCCAATAAGCGATACCCACGGTCTGAAAACTATTCGCTCTGAAGTGGCAAAAAAATTGTGTGATCTCTCTATTACCGGAGGTGAAATCTTTCAAACTGAAATTGTAATGCTGGCTTATAGACTTGGATATCATGTGTTAGAAATACCTATCCATATTTATGAAAAACGTAGTCCATCAATTTCTATAATCAGGCGTATTCCCAAAGTAATTAATATTTTCATTCAACTCAAACGCTCTCTGAGGCGTTTTCCTGATAATAAATTAAGAGAGCCATAATTCATAAATAAGATTATTTACTCTTGGACCTTTCCAATTCGGTTATTAGTCTAATAAAGAACCAAAGATCTTTCACATTGCATCAGCTTTAAAAAAACCTCAACTATCTTTTTGTCATATTTTCCCTGCTGGGCTGACCGTTCTATCTCCTTTATTGCCGCTTCCCTTTCCCATGGTTCCCTGTATGCCCTTGTGGAGGTAAGGGCGTTGTAGACATCGGCTACTGCAACAATCCTTGCTTCAAGAGGTATCCCTTCTGCCTTTTTACCTTCCGGATAGCCGCTCCCATCATAATATTCATGGTGGTCTCTGGCTATATTTAATACTATTTCATCGTTATATCCTAAACTTTGCAGGGTTATCATACCCTCAAGTGAATGCTTCATGATCTGTTTGAATTCTGAATCGGTTAGAATCCCTTCCTGATTTAACAGATAGTGCGGGACCTTTTCTTTGCCAATATCATGCAGGAAGGCCCCTAATGCTATTTTATTTTTTTCCGATTCGGGCAGATTTAATTCATCGGCAATGGCATAAGAGATAAATGCCACAACCTTTGAGCCCCCTATGCTTCCATCAATAACCTCTGAAGGTAGAATGACATCTTCAAGATTGTCTACTATTTTTTCAATGGATTTATATTTTTCATATAAATAAGGTGGAATTTTATTTTGATCCAGCAATAGATTTTTCAGGCCCAGAATCTCATATACGGCTATCCTTTCCCTTTTCCCCTTGATTGCTATTTTTTCATATTCATCCCTCTTTATTATAGCATCAGCATAAGCAATCTTGACCTCAGAGTTATCCGGATCTATCTCCAATGCCTTTTCAAAAAATTTTAAGGCGCTTGTTACATCGTAAATACTATAATAGAGTTTTCCCAATGAGAATAAAATTTCAACATCCTTAGGATTATCCTCTAATTTTTGTGAGCATAAGTTGATCTTCTGTTTGACCTGAATAAAGGTATTTTTATTTTTTTTGATTTCAAAGGCCTTTAGTTTATTAAACTCAACATAAGGAAGTACCTCCTGAAAGGTGTTTTCATCTACTACAATGCTGTTATGGGGACATAGCTCTTGAAGTCTGTCGGCCAGATTGACCATGCTGCCAATGGCCGTATAACTAATCCTTTTTTTACCAATCAATCCTGTAACGGCATAACCCGTAGATATTCCCACTTTTATTTTCCAGGATTGATCCAGGTCCTTTAAACATCCTTTCATCTTGATACCTGCCGCTACGGCATGAAGAGCATTCAATTTATAATTGATGGGCGCCCCGAATTCACACATTATCTCATCACCCAGGTACTTGTCTATATGCCCCTTATACTTAAAGACAATAGGCTCTATTCTGCAAAAGATTTTATTAAGCTCGTTGATTACAACCTCAGGACGATGTTTGTCCGAAAATTTGCTGAATCCGACAAGATCACCAAACAGAATACTAATGCGGGACTTTTCATTATGCAATCGGTTTTCAATGATCAATTTAGCCACGTTGGAATCCATGGTGGAATACAAGGTATGTTCGAGCTTTCCTTTAACATGGTTAATAATAGTATTTTTTTCTACTAATTGTTCTGCCTTATAAGCCAGATTTTTATTGCTTTCCTCCAGTTTTTTATTTGATGCTTCGAGTTCTTCCAGGGTCTGCTTCATGCTTTTGTTCGAGGATTTAATACTTTTATTTTCGACACTCAATTTTTCATGCAGATAGCCGGAAATGTAACCCGCTGAAATAAGAAAAAATCCCCAGGTAGAAATAGTAATCAATATATCTATCCCGGTTTTCCCCAGAAAAAAGGCTTGGGGGAACCAATAGGCAAAAACTCCGACAATGATTATGGAAAAAAGCCCTCCCAGGGCGGCGTGTTTTTTCCCTTTATAATAACCCGCAAATATAACAGGTATGTAAAACAGATTTAAGAAATCAATTTTATTCGGGATAAAATAATAGATAATCAGAGTTGACGCCAGAACACTAAGTACAAAGAATTGTTCAAAGTTTCCAATGTTGTATTTTTTAGGTTTTTCCATTAAGTTACCAGTTCCTGCAAATTTTGAACTTTAAAAAATTATTTCAACAATGTGGAGACCTATATATCTATTATAATTATTCGGTTTTTTTTTAGAAAAATTTGGAATTTAAGTAAAAATATCTTTGCAGGCAGGATTAATGGTATTCAGGGGAAGTATAATTTCGGCGCACAGCCTCCCCATCATTTAAAAGGGGGAGGCCAGGGCCAGGTATCAGGAGTAGGGGATTCTACCCTGATTTCTTTTTCCTTTGTGGGATGTATTATTGTAAGCTTTTTGGCTAAAAGAGCAATCCTGCGGTCGGGTAAACAACAGGGAGAGCCGTACTTTCTGTCTCCAAGGACCGGATGACCCATCCCGGCCATCTGAACCCTGATTTGGTGATGGCGGCCGGTTTTTAGTTCAATCTCCACAAGACTTAACTTGGACAAGCTTTCCAATATCCGATATGACAAGTTTGCGATTTGGGCATTTCTCATGTCCGGCCTGCTGAGAAAACTTTTCCGGCCATGTCTTATTATATGTCCTGATATTTCTCCTTCAGAATGGAGAGGTTTTCCGTGTATCACAGCCCAGTAAGTCTTTTTAACCAAGCGTTCACGGATTTGATCGCAGAGCCTGTTTGCCGCCTTGGATGTCCTGGCAAACAGGACCACACCCGCCACCGGCCTGTCCAGCCTATGTATAAGTCCCATATAGACCCTGCCGGGCTTATTGTATTTTGTTTTAATATATTCTCATATACTTCTAATGTTTGATTTGCAACAATTTTAGGATGATATCTTTCTTTAGCAGTTTTTCTAGCATTAGAACTGATTTTTT